>CAKSIR010000218.1 GCA_934462775.1 uncultured Ruminiclostridium sp. | reverse complement strand
CAGGGTAAGCAGGTAGAAAAGGAGTTATTATGCTGGCAAAAAGAATTATCCCTTGCCTTGATGTTAGAAACGGCAAGGTTGTAAAGGGCGTAAATTTTGAGGGAATAAAGGAAGTCGGCGACCCTGTTGAATGTGCCAAGGAATACAACAGACAGGGCGCGGACGAGCTTGTTTTTTACGATATTACCGCTTCGGCAGAGGGCAGAGGTCTTATGCTTGACGTGGTGAGAGAAACTGCGAAGCAGGTTTTCGTGCCTCTTTGCGTCGGCGGCGGAATTTCAACTATCGATGATTTCCGCAGCACGCTCAGAGCGGGAGCTGACAAGGTTTCAATCAACTCCCAAGCAGTAAAGAACCCTCAGCTTATAAATGACGCAGCGAAGATTTTCGGCAATCAGTGCGTTGTTGTCGGCATTGACGCAAAGCGCGACGGAAACGGCGGTTATACCGTTTATATCAACGGCGGGCGAATTGATATGCACATGGATTTAGGCAAATGGGTGCAGGAAGTTGAAAAGCGCGGAGCAGGGGAAATCTGCCTTAACTCCATTGACACAGACGGAACAAAAGCAGGCTTTGATATAGATATGCTGAACTTTGTGTGCGAACGTGTGAATATTCCCGTAATTGCAAGCGGCGGCTGCGGAAAGCTGGAAGATTTCTCGGAGGTGCTTGAAAAAACCAACTCCTCCGCGGCTTTGGCGGCGTCGTTGTTCCACTTCAAAACGCTGACCGTAGGCGAAGTAAAAAAACATCTTGCAGAAAGAAACATTCCTGTAAGAACATTGGGTGAGGTATAAAATGGAGCTTGATAAATATTTCAAAAAAAGCGATTTGATTCCTGCAATTATTCAGGAAGCGTCAACCGGCGAAGTTCTGATGCTTGCGTATATGAACAGGGAAAGCCTTGCAAAAACCTTTGAAACAGGTTATACCTGGTTTTGGAGCCGTTCAAGACAGGAGCTTTGGAACAAGGGCGCAACCTCAGGTCATTTGCAGAAGGTAATCGAAATTTATGACGACTGCGACGACGACACGCTGCTTGTAAAGGTCGAGCAGACAGGCGCAGCCTGCCACACAGGCAATCACAGCTGCTTTTTCACTAAAATATATTAAGGAGAAACATCATGGATAACGAGTTAAAGAATCTTTATGAAACAGTTGTAAGCAGAAAGGATTCCCACGAGGAGGGCTCTTACACCTGCTATCTTTTTGAAAAGGGCATTGACAAAATCCTTAAAAAGTGCGGCGAGGAATGTACCGAAATGGTAATTGCCGCAAAGAACAAGGACAACGACGAGCTGAAAAACGAAATTGCCGACCTAATGTATCACATAATGGTTATGTGCGTTGAGCGCGGGCTTTCATGGGAGGAAGTCGAGGAGGTTCTTGCACAGAGAAGCAACAAGACAGGCAACCTTAAAAAGTTCCATACTGTTGATAAGAATACATAATACAAGCAGCCTGTCGAAAAAGTCAAATATAAAGTTTAGGTCAAGCCTTTTCAAAGGCTTGCAGGTTCTTAGGGCAGCGCCCTAAGTCG
>CAKSIR010000217.1 GCA_934462775.1 uncultured Ruminiclostridium sp. | reverse complement strand
GTCTGGGCCTGCTGTGGAGACGACGAACTCGCCTGCAAAGGCGCTCAGCCGCTCCATGACCGCGCGGGCATTTTCTTTTCTGGCCGATTCGCCGGTGATGATGACCGCGCCGGTGTCGACCGAAGAGGGAACAATACCTGCTTTCTGGTATTCCTGCGCGACAATCTCGCGCACGCCGTCGGAGTCAATCAGCGTTTCTGTCAGAAGTGGCGTCAGATGCACCTCACTCTGATAGAGAATTTCCTTGTCGACGATGGAGATGCGCGGAACGGCAAAGTAGCCGGTCGTATTTTCCATTTTGATTTTGCTGAAAATAAGCTGCGTCGTCGTTGTTCCGATGTCAATGCCGACGCTGAGCAAATCCGCCATGAAAAAACCTCCAAAAAGCACGAAAAGCTAAGGTGATCGATAAATCACCTTAGCTCTGTTGCTGTTCTCACGCACGCTGTTGTGCGCGTTTTATTCTGCTTTACAATCGAACGTCACGGTTGTTCCGCGGGCCAGTGGCACGATGCTCACGCGGCCATGGAGCTTCTGCGCAACGGTTGCCTGCACAATCTGGAGACCAAAGCCGTTTGCGTGCTCCGGGTTGAAACCGATGCCGTCATCGCTGACAGAAACCGTATGATGCTCGACGCCCCTTGCGAAAACGACGCGCACCGAGCCGGAATCGCGGCCCGCAAACGCATGCTTCAGGGCATTTGTTACCAGTTCACAAACGACCATTGCAACGCCGCTCGCAGTCTCCTGCGGCAGTAGGACATGATCGGTCTCGAGGGAAAGCGCTATTGATTTCCCGCCCGGAACCATGGCCTGCAAATTTTGTATCAGGTTTTCCAGCAGCTCATTGCTGTCTACCAACTGAGAAGAACTGGTATCTTTTAAAAGTATATCATGGATTGTCGCCATTGACAAGACCCGTTCGACATTTTCTCGTAAAATATTCGCGGCGGTCTCGTCCTTGCACCGTCTGGACTGCATGCTGAGAATGCTGGCGACGGTTTGCAGGTTGTTTTTGACGCGGTGGTGAATTTCACGCTGCCAGAGCGCATGGTCCTCGCGGCTGGGGTCGTCACGGAGGGTCGGCGCTTCCTCGGCGTAGGACTTGGCAAGCTCGGCATATTTTTTGTCACGTGCTACGCGCTCACTGATATCCTTTTCCCGGATCAGCAGGGCAATGCAGCGCCTCCCACTTCCATAGACCGGAACAACATCCTGCCAGACCGTCCGGTCCTCCTGCGTGACGGCCTTGAGGTCGCGCTGGACAAGTCCTGTCCGCCAGGCTGCAAAAACAGCCGGCTCCTTTTCCTCGCTCACATGCTTTCCCACAGCAGGCGCGGCGTAAAAGCTTCCAAGCTGGTTGGACCAGGCGTGCGCTACAACAACGCCGCCGTCGTCTCCCACACAGTCGATAAACAGCTCGCACGCGCTGAGCTCCGCAATCAGAGGAAGCTGGCGCGCAAGCTCTTCAAGCTTCTGACGTTCAGACGGGTCAAGCGATATCGGGCAGACAGAAAGATCAATCATGGTGTCTTTCCTCCTGCGGACCGAAGCGCTGGAGCACCTGCTCTGCCATCGCCGCAATGGTCATGCGCTTATCCATGGCGTATTTTCGAAGAAGTTGGTAAGCTTCTGTCTGTGAGCAGC
>CAKSIR010000216.1 GCA_934462775.1 uncultured Ruminiclostridium sp. | reverse complement strand
GCATTATATTGTTCGTGCTTCAACTTTTCATTCCTGAACAAGTCTCCTTTCAGATAATTAAAAAACAAAAGCGACCAACTTTTTACGGTTGATCGCCTTGGGGTGTTATTAGGCGCTTGTGCTTTTTTCTGAATCCTTTTTCAGATATTTTTCTTTGTCTTTCTTTAATGCAGACCAGAGCGTGTATATCACGCCAACAATGTCCACAACTTTTGAGATATATGCTGGGATTTTAGAATTGCACTTGCCCTCCAAATAACTTGCCAATACCGTTATTCCAGCAAGAACGACTAATTTCCAAACAATACTCCAAATAAAACGAAAGATATTCCGGCGATGGCTCTTTTTCCTTAAAGCTTCTTCCTCTTGCTGACGGTATTTATTGAGTTGGTCACGGAGCAGAGCATTTTCTTCAGAAGAATCTTTAATTGTATTTGCTTGTGCTGCAATTGTTTCATCTTTTTCAGATAGTTTTCGCTCCGAGTCAGCTTTTAGACTTTCAATAACCGCTTCTTTTTCGCTGAGAGCCTTTTGGTTATTTTTAATCTGTTCTTCATATCTACTCAAATATTCAGGGGTGAAATTCATTATTTCGTCAATATCATCTCCTTTCAAATCTTCTGGGAGAACAGGTTTGTTTCTAAGCGTAATGATACGAGCAGCAACCTGATCATCATCAATAATGCCGTCTGCATATTCTTTTGTTATTCTTGAAAACTCCCTTTCTGCATTTCTTGCTATGCTGGCAGACAGAACAATTCGAGCTTTCAATGCTGCGTTCACGCTTGAAGGGAACTTGCTTTGTGAGAAGCCATTGCCAAGCTTATACCAAAGCAAGTTGGTTATTCTGTCAAGAGAGACTGCAAAATTACAGATGCTATCTAATCCCTCTGATGCTTTGATACTATCTGCCTGTTCTTTTGATATAAGGAGGGTGGCACGGGTATTTGTTACAATAATGTGTTCAGCTTCGATATCACTACAAAAGCGGTTCCCATTACGGAGCTTGTTAATATGGCTGATAAGTTTAATCGCCGTTTCTTTTTTCTTTCTCTTATCTTCCTCATCATCATAATCAAAGCTCTCCAAATTGCTGGTGAAGTTTTCTTCACTGTAGTAATCATTTCGGGAATCTTCCGTAATGCCGAAAGCATATTGCAACTTGTAATAAAAATCAGATTTTTTTACATCTACATCGGCAGCAGTTTGACATCCCTCCGTTATTGCTTTCATGGCAGGTTTATCGAGCAGTCGAACTCGTTTACACTCCACTATTTCACTTGCCGTCACAAAAAAGTCATCAATTTCTTTTTTGATTTCCGAGAAATAACGAAGAGTTATCTTCTTCGATTTTCCAGAGTTTGCTATACGAACTTGAGCAAAAAAATCGTCGGCAAATTGTTGAAAAATCGCTCCATTGTATCCGGCAAGACTAAACAAAACCTCTGTCCCAAGATAAAGCGTTAGCGGCTTTTTGATACTTCCGGTTTCTCCGATACTATGACTTAATCCAATATAGAGGATACTACCTTGGCGAATTCTATTCAGGCATTCCTGAATCTCCTTGTTCTGCTCATTTTTTAGGACAAACTCACCAATGAATTCTGCATATTTCGTTGAATGCGAAGATACATCTTCCACTAAAAAATATGTAAGTTCCTGCGAAAGGATTTCATCACTAATCGTATGATTGCTTCCTATTAGGAACGCTGTAAATACAAGGGTTTTCAGACCCGACAAAATAAAACAGAGCTATCACAT
>CAKSIR010000215.1 GCA_934462775.1 uncultured Ruminiclostridium sp. | reverse complement strand
TGACCTAAACTTTAAATTTGGCTTTTTCGACAGGCTGAAGGCTCAGATCCTCTCTGAGCCTTTTCCATTTACCGCATACCTTCAGGCGCTTTACCCCACGCCCAAATCAGTATTATTTAGCAGCACCTCGATATTCTCGTACCGCTCCAATTCAGGCGCGACCTCCGCCGCAAACCACCTTGCAAGCTCTCTGTCGGTCTTATGCCCCGTGCTGTTTTCAACAAACACATTCACGTTGAAATACTCGAAATTGGCTTTGGCAAGCTCAATGTCGCGCAGTATTTCCTCCTTTGTCTGCCCCTCGACGCATACAAGCAGGCACGCGCCGTCAAAATATCTGCCGATTTCCTCCGCGGTTACGCTCTCCGCAATGCCTTTTTTCCACGCCTTTCGCATCGTCGGGTCAAAGGTTTCCGCCCCCACGCGGAACTTCACGGTTATTCCTTCGAAAAAGCTGCGTATTTCGTCAAGACGGCTGCGGTACATCCAGTGGCTTTCGCACCACAGCGTGCTTACGCCCTTTTCTCTGAGCTTATCCCTCAGATACGTCATTGTTTTCCCGTCAAGCTCAAAAATCGAGCCGGAATTTATCACGTCAGCCACTCCGTAAACGCCTGTTATCCTGTCGATAACGGGCTTATTTACTGTAAAAGGGTCGCCGCTTATGTCGGTGAAGTAGTCGCAGAATGTGCATTTTCCCCACGCGCAGCCCTTGCCCTGCAAAAGCAGAAGCTCCCGCTTCATGTGGGTGCTGATAAGCGAGTATCTCTCCAGCTCCTTATTCTCCATCTGCCGCACCTACTTTTCTTTTAAGAAACGCAACAGCACCGTAAGCCAGCGGCGTTGCAAAAATTGCCTCAATGCCGAGCTTTGCGATATACTGTGCGATTATCATTGTCAATAGATCCTCCGCAGGCGCAGTTCCCGCAAAAGCAAGCACAACGAATACGCCTGTGTCAAACACATATCCAACGGCGGAGCTTAAAATTGTTCTTACAAAGAGCAGCTTTCCCTTTGTCCATTTTTTAACAACAACCATTATCCACGCGTTGGCAATTTCTCCGCTGACAAATGCAATCAGCGAAGCCGCAAGAATCCTCGGCGTTACGGTGAAGATCGTGGCATACGCGTCGTTAATCTCCGCCATATAATCGGGGACGGGCAGAAAAACGCCGATATAGGTTGCAGCAACAAGAATAATGTTGCACACGAAAGTGAGTATAATCACCTTTCGCGCCACCTTGAATCCCCATATTTCCGTAAGCACATCTCCCAGCATATAGGCGAGGGGGAATGTGATCGTTCCTGCGTCAAACCAAGTCATTCCAAATACGTCGATTAGTTTTACCGCCATAATATTTGCGGTAAGGTAGCAAGTAACCATAAGCGCTGCAACTATTACAAGGTAGTTGAATTGGCTTGTCTGGTTTTTTGCAGGGTTGTCCAGTACCTGTTTGTTCATTTTTTGTTCCTTTCGAGTAAAAAAATTTCGTCCTTTTTCAAGGACGGAAAAAGTATAGCATAAATGCGGCGGAATTGCAAGTTTGGTAAGGGGGCGGAATTAAGTGAGGGGAGGGGGAAACGTGCCGCAGGGTGGGGAGTCGAAAAAGTGCCGCAGGGTGGAACGTTGAAAAACGTGCCACCGGCACCTTTTTCGAGGATTTTGCAGAGTAGAACACAACGTTGCAGGGACGCTTTTTTTCTTGAAAAAAGCGTCCCCGCACCCCTTGCAAAACTTGGTACTATTGCGCAAGCAATAGTACATAGCCTTGCGT
>CAKSIR010000214.1 GCA_934462775.1 uncultured Ruminiclostridium sp. | reverse complement strand
TGCAGAATGGAGAAGAGTATGCGTAAGAAGATTGTAGCCGGAAACTGGAAAATGAACATGACTCCAAGCCAGGCAGTAGCTTTGGTGGAGGAGCTTAAGCCATTGGTTGTATCCGATGATGTGGAGGTAGTATACTGTGTACCTGCTATCGATATCGTTCCTGTAGTTAATGCTGTTAAGGGAAGTAACGTAGCAGTAGGTGCTGAGAATATGTACTTCGAGACAAAGGGTGCTTACACAGGTGAGATTTCAGCGGATATGCTCGTTGATGCAGGAGTTAAGTATGTTATCATCGGACATTCAGAGAGAAGAGACTACTTCAAGGAGGATGATGTTCTCCTCAACAAGAAGGTTAAGAAGGCTATCGAAGCAGGTCTTACACCGATTCTCTGCTGTGGTGAGACATTAGAGCAGAGAGAGCTCGGTGTCACACTTGACTGGATAAGACTTCAGATTAAGTCCGACCTTGCAGGTGTTGCAGCAGCAGATGTCGCTAACCTTGTAATCGCTTATGAGCCAATCTGGGCTATCGGAACAGGCAAGACAGCTACATCAGATCAGGCACAGGAGGTATGTAAGGCAATCCGTGACTGTGTCCGTGAGATGTATGATGATGCTACGGCAGAGTCAGTCCGCATTCAGTACGGCGGTTCCGTAAATGCAGGAAATGCAGCAGAATTATTTGCTAAACCTGATATTGATGGCGGTCTTGTCGGCGGCGCAAGCTTGAAGGCTGACTTTGGCAAGATTGTAAATTACAAATAATGTGAGTTTTCTCTGGGAACATAAATAGATTTCCTGAGGAGATGAAAGGAACCGGATTTGCGGGATAGCATGTCCGGTTCTTTTTTGGATTATTATGAAGATGATGTTAAGGTCAAACAGGGGGATTAGGTTTTGAACGTATAACGGGATATATTTATGCATATCGACTCCGGTTGCTCGGAGCAAGGTGTTCTAAGGACTCTGATTTATGTATTGATATGGTAAGCCACCGTTGCAAAACCAGCCCTCCGTGGCTGTTTGCAACTCAGTCAGCATCCATGCTGACTGTGGCTGGGTAATAAGCAGAGTCCTAAGAACAACTAAGCTTCTCACAAAAGTCGCGATACGCAAAAATATATCCCGTTATACATGGCAAATTTTTATCTTATTTGACCTTAACATCATGAAGATTCGGGCGTCAGAATATCATTTTATGAACAAAAAATTTATTATTAATGCAACAAAATATAATTTTCTCCGAGTAGATAGGTGAAGGACACATTGGTTGATTGTGATTCGCAATCAACGGCAGGAGCCTTTGAGGGAGGTGAACGGATGGAGGATAATAACATTGTTGAATTATTTTGGCGCAGGAGCGAGAGCGCAATCTCTGAAACCGAACTGAAATATGGGAAGTATCTGCACAGCATTTCGTACCGGATTCTTACAGATACGGAGGATGCAAGGGAGTGTGTCAATGATACCTACAATGATGCATGGCAGTCGATGCCGCCTCATCGCCCTCTGGTTCTTTCCACCTTTTTGGGGAAGATTACACGTCGCATATCTATAGACAGGTGGAGAATGAGAAACGCCCAAAAGCGTGGCGGTGGCGAGATAGTTCTTGTTCTTGATGAACTGGAGAACTGCGTATCGGGTTCTGACAGCGTAGAGGGTGAAATGGAGCGCAGGGAGCTGGCTGAGCTGCTAAATTCATTTTTGGGGACATTGGCAGACTTAGAGCGCAGGGTATTTCTTTGCAGGTACTGGTATATGGATTCGATTCAGACTATTGCGAAGCAGTTTGGCTTTTCACAGAGTAAGGTCACATCTATGCTGCATAGGACGAGAGGAAAATT
>CAKSIR010000213.1 GCA_934462775.1 uncultured Ruminiclostridium sp. | reverse complement strand
CTGCCGCACAGGACGCTCCTGCCGCTTCTCAGCCGACACAGCAGGCTCCGCAGGAAAATCCTGCTCCACAGCAGGCACCGCAGAGCAATCCAGCTCCGCAGGCAGCCGCTCCTGCCGCTCCAAAGGGACCGAGCTTCTTCGAAAAGAACAAGAAAGCCCTTATCTTCGGCGGTATCGGACTTGCAGCGCTTGTGGTCCTTATCGTTGTAATTGCTGTAATTGTAAACATTGCAAGCAGAATCGACCTTACCAAGTACATTGACGTAAGCGTTGACGGCTACAACGGATACGGTCATGTTACATACGAAATCGACTCCGAAAAGCTGATGAAGGACGCTTTCGGCGCCGACAGCTTCGACAAGCTTTCCCTTAAGAACATCGAGGCTTGGTACGCTCTGACCAACGTCACAATCGACACCGAGGGCAACATAAACAACGCTTCAAACGGCGACAAGATCACGCTCAAGATCAAAAACCTTGAAAGCATCGCCAAGAAATCAGGCGTAAACTTAAACGGCAGCGACACAATCGAATACACCGTTTCAGGTCTGGAAGAACCTAAGTCGTTCTCCGCAAACGACATCTTTGACGCTAAGTTTGTCGGCTTTGACGGTTCAGGCTGCGTTGAGCTTACACTTAAGGACGACGGACTTCCGTTCAACCTTACACAGAGCTGGAGCAGCTACGTCTACGTTGACGATTACTATTCGCTCAGCATAGCCACACCGGGCACAGAGGGTTCTCTCTCCAACGGAGATGAATACAGAGTTGCTATCAAGGAGGATCCAAACGCTTCCGAATGGCTCCTTGACAAGTACGGTATGTTCATCGACAGCGAAACCGAGGCAGTGTTCACCGTAAGCGGCCTTGAAACAGCAGGCGAGCTTGACGTATTTTCACTTGTTGACGTCAGCATAAGCGGCGCAGACGGCAACGCAGAGCTGAGATACCACTGGAACAGCCTTGAAAACAGCGTAGGCGACTTCAAGGTTACTGCCGATTACGAGGACAGCGGATACTTCTCAGTTTACAGCACGGTAGCTGTTCCTGAAAGCTCGCTGGTTATCAAGGACGAAAACAGCAGCAGCGCCGAAGCCGAAGACAGATACATTGCTTCCTTCTCGGTTTCCGCTGACAAGTCGTGGGGCATTTCCGGCGGCGATACAATCAAGCTTACAATCCAAAACTACTACGATGATATTCAGCCTGACACATTCGCTTCAAGCGGACTTATCTTCAAGGAGGTAAGCAAGGAAATCACCGTTGACAGCTCAACGCTCGACAGATATGTAACATCTGACAAGCAGCTCAGCAAGGACAACGTTACAGCTCTTGCAGCCAACGTTGCCGAAAACGTTACGGAATATATCAAGAACAACTGGTCGTACACTGTTCACGACTCATGGAACTTCACCTGCTACGATCAGGAAGTTACAAGCTGTACTCCGTCAAGCAGAGCATACCTTGTATGCACCTCTACCTACAACAACTCGTATGTACTGTGTATTCCGTATGAATGCAAGGTACAGGACAGCGAAACAGACGGCGAAAAGACAATCTATGTAATTGCCTGCGTATACTCGCTGATGACAAACGCTGCAACAGAGGAGCTTAAGTACGATGAATACAATGTTTCCATGGACAGCATGGAAAACCTTTCAGAAATGACTGAAAGAACACACAACCTTGCCGCTGACCGCGACGACGCGAACATCGCAGAAATCAAGCTTAAGTAAGGTTAAGTTATAAACAGCAACCCCGCTGCCAACGCAGCGGGGTCAGCTTGTCGAAAAAGCCAAATTTAAAGTTTAGGTCAAGCCTTTTCAAAGGCTTGCGGGTTCTTAGGGCAGCGCCCTAAGT
>CAKSIR010000212.1 GCA_934462775.1 uncultured Ruminiclostridium sp. | reverse complement strand
TCGATAGCTTCGTCGTTGTCAACTGCAATATCGTCAAGAACTTCCTCAGGAACTACTGCTAAAGCGTATGTTGAGAAGTGCGGAACTGTGAATTCAACGTAGCCGTTTGCATAAGCTGCACGGTAAACTTCAATTGTTTCGCCGTCTGTGTAGATAACAGCGTTTACGTTTTCGTTATCAGTAGGAACGGATACTGCGAAAGATGCGTTTTCGATTGCTTCGCCGTTCTGGTCGAGGAGCGATAAATCGAAGGAGTCAACGATTTCAACGTCGCTTGCTGTGTAGTCGAAGTCAGATGTGCCGAGGTAATCGCCTAATACGGATAAGATTGTGTCAACCTCAGGTGTTTCTGTGCCAAGGCTTGTAGCTGTGAATGTAACTTCTGTTACGCCTTCGGGAAGGTCAGCTGTTGCAACGTCAAGAACAGCGCCGCTGTCTGTTGTTAATGTTACTGTTTCCTCGTCTGCGATTGGTGCTGTTGCTGTGTTGTCTGTGTAGTCGCTTGCGCCAAGCTCGGCGAAAGCGGAAACGGACATAGCTGCTGCTGCAACTGATGCTGCTAAAATTGATGCTAAAATACGTTTTTTCATTTTCAAAACCTCCAAATCGTTATTCATAAACAAACTATTATTTGTTTACTACCTGTTAAGTATGGGAATTACGGAACTGTACGGAACAACTCCGTGTACCCCGCTTGTCCCCGCCATAAGACCGAAAATGTGATATGCCGAGGTGATAAGCAGCAGACCTGTCAGCGCTAACGCGCAGTACATCGAAGCCTTTTTGCTTACCCTTTTTTCACTTATATCCAAGTGCTCCGAGGTCTTTCCGCCCGATGAAATAAATCCGCGCAGGAATTTTCTCATGGCAGCCAGCGCTTCGGGGAGCGCAAGAATAATGAAAATATATGAGTAGTATGAGAAACGCTCGAAAAGCGAATGCTTCGTCATAACTATCATCCAGAACATTGCGAAATAGCTGAGATTCACAAGATAGATGAACTCAGGCGGCGCCGCGGTGAAATACCTTCTCGCAAAAAACAGCAGACCGCACAGCAGGAACGGGACCACAATGTAGATAACGGAAATGCCCGTTGTGATGAATATGCTGTTTTCGTATTCGGTGTGAACCTTTGAAAGCAGGATATTCAGAACGCTGTCCGAGGTTATATAATATAACAGCAGAAGATAGCAGTAGAACAGCACGGTGCGGATTCCGCCCCTGAACTTCACAAGGAAGTAAACGGGAATCATTATAAGCGCCGTGGCGTGGAACAGACTTGCGAAAATTATTACCGCAAGATAGGGGAAGAACTGCTTTTTCTTGAGGAAATCCCACGAAAAGCAGACTATTGAAATTGCAATCGCCTGTCTTACATAGTTGAACGATATGTAGTACATAAACAGGTTTATATAAAGCAGAACCGACAAAAACGGCATTTTCGAATGCTTTATAATAAGGTAGGCAGGTCCTGCAAGGGAAATAAGCGCGGTGACAGCGAAGTAAACGGTCCTGTTTGCCGTAAGGGCGCCGATAAGCTTTGTAAGAACCACAAAGCCCAGCTCCCAGTCCTTGTATTCAAGGGTGGAAAAGCCCGCTCGCTTCATAAGGAAAAAGCCTTCGGAATACATCGCGAAGTCGTTGCCTGTTTTGGTTCGGAACGCAACGATAATCCAAAGCTGCAAGAAAGTAATTCCAAGGAAAACCAGACGCATTATTCTGCGGTTCCGTTCTTCCCGCGGCAGGTTACAGATTAACCCATATAAAACTATCGATATGACATTGACAATATAAACGAGCATCCTTCACACAACCGTTTGTTATTTCTTGTATATACTTACATAAATGAATATTACTTTTTTATG
>CAKSIR010000211.1 GCA_934462775.1 uncultured Ruminiclostridium sp. | reverse complement strand
ATTATATCACATTCAGCATTGTTTGTCAAGCACTTTTTCAAAGTTTTTTTGATTTTCTTTCCTGAATGTGTGCTGACCTTTTGGTCAGTAACTTTGTCATTATATCACATTTCTTTCAGCCTGTCAAGCATTTTTTTACCGCCGGGTAAGTTACATATACTCTTTAGCTGCTTTATATGCGCTTTTGAGAAAGCTTTTACATTATATCAGATAATATTGCCTTTGTCAAGCATTTTGTACAAAAAATTACAAAAAATTTGTACATTCTGTAAATTGTATTTGCCTGCTGCCAATGCAACTATATATAGTCACATTTTAACGTATATTGCTTTAATCTCAGGAAACACTTTATATATAAGGAGTGATTTTATGAACAGTTTCTTTAAAATCGGCATTGCTGCGGCGAGTATATTTGCCGTTGCTGCTCTTAATGACAATACATCTTCCCTGCCTGTATATTCTCAGGTAGGCTCACGGGGCAGCGAGGTTGAAGCTATCCAGCAGCTGCTCATTGATTACGGGCTGCTGCACAGCGAGGTAACGGGCTACTTCGGCGCTCAGACCGAGAAAGCCGTCCGCGCGTATCAGAAAGCCAACGGGCTTGCCCAGACGGGCATAGCGGACAGCGCCACCCTTGCCAAAATGGGGATAACCATCGGGGACATACCTGCGGCAACCGAGGCGAACATTGCTCTCCTTGCCCGAATAATTTCGGCAGAGGGGCGGGGCGAGCCGTACGTTGGGCAGGTAGCAATCGGCGCGGTTATCTGCAACCGAATCGAGCATCCCTCTTTCCCCGACACGCTTCAGGGGGTAATTTACCAGAACGGAGCGTTCACCGCTCTTGTTGACGGTCAGTTCAACGAGCCTGTTGCGGAAAGCGCATACCGTGCGGCAGCCGACGCCCTTAACGGCTGGGATCCCAGCGGCGGAGCAATCTATTACTACAACCCCGCCAAAACCAGCAACTCCTTTATCTACTCGCGGCCGATCATCAAGGTGATAGGCGCTCACCGGTTCTGCTCTTGAAAAGAGTTTAAAATCCGCAAACCATGTTGACGGTTTACGGATTTATTTCCGCTCTTTTCTGCACCTGTTAATTTTCCACCGCCTTTGATGAATTTCCACACCGTAAATGCAAAAATTTCTGCGGAGCAGAAATCAAAAAAAGAATAAAGTATTATTTTGTTGTAGTAGTTGTAGGAGCGGTACAATATGTTGAAAACTCCGCACGCCCTGTTCAAGGCTGAATTTGCGGCAGATTTTCCGCTGTTGAAAATCAGTTGACAAAAAGTGCAAAGGTTGAAAGAAAAATTTCCAAATTTGGTTTTCCGCGGGGCGGTGGAAAGTGTGGATGGAAAAACTAAAAACAGGTTGAAAGATTTCAGCCTGTTTTAGACGAAAAAACAGTGTTTTTTCGCATGGTTGCAATATGGTAACCGCTTGCCGCAAGGCTGCAAGGCTGCGCCTTGAGGCTATTCCGCCTTTTAATAGGTTTATGAAATCCCGCCGTGGTACTAACGGCGGGATTTTTTTGTTTATGGGATTTGTTCGTCTTTCATAGAGGCGTTCAAGCGCCGCATTGGCTTTTTGGTTGTAGTTAAGCACTCGGTTGGTAAGGGGGCTGCTCGCCCCCTTGATTGCGTTAGTGGGGATTTCGAACAAGTGCTGAACCCCTCGTCCCATTCTTTGCTTGCCCAAAGAATGGGAGAAGAAAGGCACTCGCTCAGGCGCCGCGAGGGGCTGTTCCGCGCTTCGGACAGGTAAAAATGCTCCGCATTTTTAACTTGCGCGGAAGAACGGGTGCAATGCGAAATCATCATTTTTCGCCGCTCTGCTTGTGGAAGTGGCTCACCGACAAGCAAAAGGCGAACATTTCAGTCAGTATGATAATCGAGGACGTCGGCAAC
>CAKSIR010000210.1 GCA_934462775.1 uncultured Ruminiclostridium sp. | reverse complement strand
ATCCCCGATCGTCCGATGAAAGCAGCGCAAACATTCTCTCTCGCTCAAATTGGCGGCTTTTGCAATTTCCGTAAGCGTGACAGTGGCCGCAAAGTGTGTCTGGATGTATTGCAGCATCTTTTCAATGCGCGCTGTGTCCGCGCCTTTTGCTGCTTTCTGCGCGGACAGGTGTGGGCGCATCTGTTCATAGCAATGCAGGAGCAGATGGGAAAGCTTCTCTCTGACAGTAAATTCATACGCAAAATCGTCAGCCTCCAGAGCAGAAAAGGCGTCTGAAAACCACCGGATGTCTGCGTCCGTATCTGCTTGCCAAACCGTAAATTCCGGGCAGGCAAGCAGCCCACTGATGTATTTTTTATAAAACGCTGTGTCAGCTCCTCCAGTGATCAGAAACGGAGAAAAGACGATCGAGTGCAATGCCCCGGTAGGATGGCCGATGGCAGAATGAAGCACATTCACGTTTAGTATGACCAGATCGCCTTGATGCAGAAGATGTTCTCCGCCGGGAATTTGCAGCTTCAGTGTACCGCCTATTATATAGACTGCTTCCAGTTCTTCGTGCCAGTGCCATGGAATCACGTCCGCTGGCGCATCGGAATGACGGGAAGCGTAAGCCGCGCACGGAAACTCGGCTGTTCCATGCGGTTGTAATTCTTTCTGCGTATTGCTTCGGTTCAGACCACAAATTTGCAGGCTCATCGTCATACCTCCGCTTTGTCGGTTTTGTTATAGTATATGGCGGTATGCGCATTGCGTCAAGCAATTTTGGGCGGTATGATAGGGCAAAACGAAACAGGAGGTAGTCAATATGTTTTCGTTATTGCTGGCTATTATTTACTTGTCGTTCATCAGTCTGGGACTGCCGGATTCGCTGCTCGGCTCTGCGTGGCCGACGATGTATCCGCAGCTTGGCGTTCCGGTGTCCTATTCCGGAATCATTTTTATGATCATTTCGGTGGGTACGATTATTTCCAGCCTGCAAAGCGACCGACTGACGCGCCGTCTTGGAACAGGAAAGGTCACGGCGATCAGCGTTGCCATGACGGCTGCTGCGCTGTTTGGATTTTCCATCAGCCATGCGTTCTGGCAGCTTTGTTTATGGGCAATCCCCTATGGTCTTGGCGCGGGAAGTGTAGACGCTTCTCTCAACAACTATGTTGCCCTGCATTATGAGAGCAAGCACATGAGCTGGCTGCACTGTATGTGGGGTGTCGGCGCGGCGTCCGGACCGTATATTATGGGAGCTGTTATCACAGGCGGCGGAACATGGAACGGCGGTTATCGCTGCATTGCGATCATTCAGGTCGTATTGACGGCGGTGCTGCTGTTCAGTCTCCCGCTCTGGAAGGGCCGCCCGCAGGTGAAAGACGAAACTGGCAGCGTCGTCGAAGCAAAGGCGCTTTCGGTGAAAAAGGTTTTGAAGGTCAGCGGCGTCAAAAATGTTCTGGTCTGCTTTTTCTGCTATTGCGCGTTGGAGCAGACCACCGGCCTGTGGGCAAGCAGCTACCTGACCTTGTATAAGGGTGTTCCGGCGGAAACGGCAGCATCCTTTGCCAGTATGTTTTTCATTGGTATTACCATCGGACGCGCACTGAATGGATTTCTCGCGATGAAGCTCAACGATGTGCAGATGGTGCGCATGGGGCAGGTTGTGGTTGCCTGCGGCATTGTTGTGATGCTTCTGCCGCTGGGCGCAGCCGCTTCCTTGGCCGGATTTGTGATGGTCGGTCTTGGCTGTGCGCCAATCTATCCCTGTCTCATTCATGCAACGCCGACACATTTCGGCGCGGACAAGTCGCAGGCAATCATCGGCATTCAGATGGCTTGCGCCTATGTTGGAACCAGTCTGATGCCGCCGCTGTTCGGCCTGATCGCCGGGCATATCACGGTTTCGCTGCTCCCGGTTTATCTGGTCATCAT
>CAKSIR010000209.1 GCA_934462775.1 uncultured Ruminiclostridium sp. | reverse complement strand
GCTCAACGAGGACGTTGATATGTTCTGCAACAGCTTCGATTACCGCAACGCAGGCAAGCTGCACACTCCCGAATAGTCCGCACCTCTGTTGACAGGGCGATTGAGTTCATTACAGGCAGAAAGCCCGAGCACAAGTAGGTCAAAGTTAAGGTTAAAGTTAAAGTAAAGTAACTAATAAACGCTTTTAATTAAGTAATTCAACTATTATAACCAAAAAAGCACAGAATATTTAGGCAAAATGTACATTGACTATTATGTATATAAAATGTTAAAATCATGATAGACATATTGTGAGCAAATCACAAAATGCGGAATTAGTTTTCTCTCTGAAGAAAACGCATATAGGAGGATATTTCCAATGAAGTTAAGAAAAGCATTAACAGGCGTTGTTGCTTCTGCAGTTGCAGTTGCATCTATGTCAGTTGCAGCTTCTGCAACACTTTACATTCCTGAGAGCGGCATTGACGCCGGCACATCTATCGGCACAGGTATGTGGTTAGTACAGGTTTTCAACGAAGGCAACGAAGCTGAAAACAAGCCTGCAACAGATTACGGCATCGACGTTGAATCCATCACAAAGATTCAGTTCGACGTAACACCACACGACTATGACGCTGCTACATTTGATACAGCACTTGACGGCGGCTACGGCGGCGGTATCGTTATGAGCTGCAACGGCGGTACTTTAGGCGACGATATGTCAAGAAACTGGAACTCTTTACAGTTCTGGGGAATCGGCGATTCAACATCTACTGACCAGGCCGGTATCCTTGAAGACAACGGCGACGGCACATGGACAATCGCTTGGGACGTTCCAGAGGAATACCGTTTCGTAACAGGCGCTGGCTGCTGCCAGATTGCTTTCCAGGAATGGGGCAACTCTTTCGTTGACCTTGAAATCCTTGGTTTAACTTGCTATGACGCAGCTGGCAACACAGTAATCGCATTCGACGGTCTTGGCAACAAGCTCGGCGGTGCTGCTGAAGTTGTTGACACAACAGACGATACAGCATCTGATGACGCTGCAACAGACGATTCCGCTGACACAACAACAGACGCTGCTTCTACAACAGACGGCGCAGCAGCTGCTGGCGACAAGACAACTCCTGACACAGGCGTTGAAGGCGTTGCTGCAGTAGCAGGTCTTGCAATCGTTGCAACAGGCGCAGTTATCGTTTCTAAGAAGAGAAAGTAATTTAATTACATAATCTTTAAAAAACCGCTGAGAAATCGGCGGTTTTTCTTTTTGTCCTGCGGCGGATATGTGAAATCCAAAAAAATACTTGAAACTTTTTCCGTGATATGTTAGACTATTAAGTATAGAATATTTACAGAAAGGATGTTTCATATGAAGAAATTACTTGCGGTTATTGCAGCGGTTGGAATGATGAACATTGGTGTGCTGACGGCTTTTGCGGAAAATTCCGATGATGGATATGAAGTTATGCCCGTAAACGGCGATATAATAGTTGACGGAGATGACTACGTTGACGACGGAAGCGGAATACTGCCAATCAGTCTTGACGACGATTTTGACCAGTCGTCGGTAACTCCTGACGAAACAGAGGAAAACGGAAACGTTTCAATTCTTGAATCAGAGGACGAGGTGCAGCCTGAACCGGACGCAGACAGCGAAACCGATGAAACGGAGCTTCCCACTGTTGAAAATCCGGAAACAGGCGTTACGCTGGGAATTGCCGCCGCTATAATCTGCGGGGTACTCGTTATCGGCTGCGTGATTTTCTCGATTATTTCCAAGAAGAAAAAGGGCAGCAAGGGAAAGAAGCCAAATAACTCCGCTAAGAAGAAATAAGTTTTGTTAAGCCGTACTGCTACGGCTTAATCAGACTGTCGAAAAACGCGCCACCGGCGCCTTTTTCGAGGATTATGTTGCGAAAATTTTTCACTTGCGGGGCGCTTTTTTTCT
>CAKSIR010000208.1 GCA_934462775.1 uncultured Ruminiclostridium sp. | reverse complement strand
GGCGCATAAAGCCAAATAAAGCTCCCTGCATTGCAAGCGTTAAGGCGTGAAACAGTGCAGGGAGTTTTTATGTTAAATTTTTCTTGACAAGCGAAGCTGAATGTGATATATTGATTGGTAGCACCAATATTGGTACTACCAATTTTATTTTTTCAGAGGAGAAATTATGAAATACATAAAGCAGTTCCTTATTATCATGCTAATTTCGCTTATCGGCGAATTGCTCAAATATTTCATTCCGCTGCCTATTCCCGCAAGCATTTACGGAATGGTTATTATGTTCGTCTGTCTGCTGACGGGAATGATCAAAATCGACAGCGTAAAGGAAACAGGGAAGTTCATGATTGAGATTATGCCTATAATGTTCATTCCCGCAGGCGTAGGCCTTATCACAAGCTGGGAAGTGCTTCAGACGGTGCTGCTCCCCGCCTGCCTTATCACCGTCGTTACCCTGATAACCGTAATCGTGGCAACGGGCAGAATTTCACAGCGAGTAATCAGAAAAGGAAAGAGTGACAAGAATGAGTGAGTTTTTCGAGGAATCCATGTTCGCGGGAGTTGTGCTGAGCCTGCTTGCTTACGGAATTGGAGCGCTGCTTAAGAAAAAGTTCAAGCTGGGAATTTTCAATCCGCTGCTGATTTCCATTGCGGTAACAATTCTGGTAATTATCATCGGGGACGTGGATTACGAGGTCTATAACGAGGGCGCAAAGTATCTGAGCTACCTGCTGACGCCTGCAACGGTGTGTCTGGCAATTCCGCTGTACGAGCAGTGGGAGCTGCTGAAGAAAAACAGCCGCGCAGTCATTGCAGGCCTCGTTACCGGCACTGTAACAAGCCTCACCACCGTGTTTGCGCTTGCACTTGTATGCGGACTTTCCCACGAGGAGTACGTCACGCTGCTGCCTAAGTCCATCACCACCGCCATCGGTATGGGCGTATCCGAGGAGCTTGGCGGATACGTTACAATCACCGTTGCCGTAATTATTATTACCGGCGTTCTGGGTAACATTTTCGGTGAAACCATCTGCAAAATATTCCGCATAACCGAGCCTATTTCAAAGGGACTTGCCATGGGCGCAGCCTCTCACGCGATAGGCACCGCAAAGGCAATGGAAATGGGCGAGATAGAGGGCGCAATGAGCAGCCTTGCAATTGCGGTTTCAGGCATTCTTACCGTAATACTGTCGTCAATTTACGCTTGCTTTATTTAAGGAGGAGCCATGAACGAAATCAGTTCCGGAATGGAATACGAAAAGGCGATTGACTACATTCTGTCCATGATACAGCAGGGAGAGCTGACGGTTGGCAGTAAGCTTCCCACCGAAAGGGCAATTGCCGACAGGCTGAGCATCGGCAGAAACTCAACCCGCGAGGCGCTGAGCATACTCCACGGAATGGGTATGGTCGACCGCGTTCATGGGTCGGGAAACTACATCTCCGAAAACGCAAACGGAACAATGCGGCAAATGCTTGTGATGATGCTTGCGCTGGGGACAATTACAAAGAAGGATATATGCGAATTTCGCCGCGTCATGGAAAAGGCTACCTGCACGCTTATTCTTTCAAAGGGACTGAGGGAGGAGCATCGCCTTCAGCTTGAGAAAATACTGTCCGACATGAAAAAGGCGTCGGGAAAAAAGCAGGCGGCTCTTGATAAGGAGCTTCATCTGCTGCTTATCAGAGCGTCCGAGAATTCTCTGCTGGAAACCATAATGAGCGCTGTAATGACCGTTTACAGGGACTGGATCGACGTTGCGCTGAGCAAGGCAGGCAGCGACGCCAAGGCAAAGCTGAGGGATTGCCACAATGGAATTGTAGGAGGGCTTGCTTCGGGCGACGCCGATGAGGTGAGCAGAAATATCGACGCTCATTACGACCTGACGGAGGAGCTGATAATGTGAGATAAGGAATAAATTATCCTCTCGATAGATTAAAACCCCGCCGTT
>CAKSIR010000207.1 GCA_934462775.1 uncultured Ruminiclostridium sp. | reverse complement strand
AAAGAGCATGGACGACATCGAATACACTTACCGTGACGGCAAAAACATTCTCACTATCAAAAAAGCCCTCTAACAAGGCTGCGCCTTGAGGCTATTCCGCCTTTTAGTATGCTTATGAAATCCCGCCGTGGTACTAACGGCGGGGTTTTTATGTTGGTGGGAATTTGCTTGCATTTTAATATGCTTATGAAATTTCGCCGTTGGTGAAACGGCGGCAAGGCTGCGCCTTGAGGCTATTCCGCCTTTTATAATGCTTATGAAACCCCGCCGTGGTACTAACGGCGGGATTTTCATGTTTGTGGAATTTTTTGTTCTGAGCCAAAAGGGCGGCTGGTTTTGCTGTGTTTTCTGTAAAAAATTTATATTGCAATAATAAATTTACTGTGATATACTGTCAATATGTTTACTCAAAGAAGGTGAAAAAATGAAAAACAGAGAAATATACAAACGCGCTCTGCGGCTTGCGATTCCGATGATGATTCAGAACGGCGTGACCAACATGGTCGGGCTGGTTGATAATATCATGGTTGGCAGTCAGGGCACGGAAGCGATGACTGCCGTTTCTATTGTAGGGCAGCTTATTTTTGTATTCAACCTTGCCATTTTCGGCGGACTTTCAGGTCCGGGAATTTACGGCGCGCAATATTACGGTCAAGGCAACATGGAGGGCTTCCGCAACACCTTTCGCATAAAGCACTGGATATGCGGAATCTGCCTTGCAGTCGGTTTGGTGATATTTATTTTCTGCGGCGAGCCGCTTATAAGCCTGTACCTCCACGGTGAAAACGAGGCAATCGACCCTGCGCTTACTATGGACCTTGGGCTTGGCTATCTCCGCATTATGCTCATCGGTCTGCCGCCCTTTGTTATTACGCAGATTTACGCAGGCAGCCTGAGAGAAACGGGCGAAAGCGTTAAGCCGATGATTGCGGGAATTTGCTCGGTAGTTGTGGACATTGTGTTTAACTACCTGCTCATTTACGGTAATTTCGGTTTTCCGAAGCTTGGTGTTGAGGGTGCGGCTATTGCCACCGTTTTTGCAAGATTTGCCGAAATGGCAACCGTCCTCATCTGGACTCACGCGCGGAAAAAGAAAAAGCACCAATTCCTGCTCGGCGCGTACAGCACCATGCTTGTACCAAAGGCTGACGCAAAGAAAATCACCGTTAAGGGACTGCCGATTTTCTTTAACGAGTTCCTGTGGGCGGGAGGAATTGCGGCGCTGACCCAGTGCTACTCCACAAAGGGGCTTGAAATAGTGGCAGGACTTAACATTTCCAACGCGATATGCAATCTGCTAAACGTGGTGTTCGTTGCGCTTGGAAACGCGGTCGGCATTGTTATCGGGCAGCTTCTCGGCGCAAAGGACTACGATACCGCGAAAAAGTATTCGTTCCGCCTTATGTGGTTTACGGGAATAATCAGCGGCGGTCTTACGGTAATACTCATCGCCCTGTCGGGAGTGTTCCCCATGTTCTACGACACAAGCGAAACCGTCCGCAGCTACGGACAGTGGTTCATCATCATTTCGGCGCTGTTCTTCCCTGTTCAGGGCTTCCTCAACGCGCTGTATTTTACTTTGCGCTCAGGCGGCAAAACTATGATAACGTTCTTGTTCGACAGCGTTTACTCATGGGTAGTGACCCTGCCCATTGCGCTTGTTCTGTGCAATTTCACGCCGCTGCCAATTCTTGCGGTGTACGCAATTGTTCAGTCAGCCGACTTTATCAAGGTGGTGATTGGCTCAATTCTCATCAAAAAGGGAGTATGGGTGAGCAACATCGTGTCCTAACCAGGCTGCGCCCAGTGGCAATTCCGCCTTTTAATATGTTTTATGAAATTCCGCCGTTGGTGTAACGGCGGGATTTTTTGTTGTGTTCAAGCGCCGCACGGGCTTTTGGTTGTGATTTTTATGTTGGTTTGAAAGGGGGCTACTCGCCCCCTTGATAAAGTTGGATTAGACTGAAAGGGAGCGATGAACCCCTCGCCC
>CAKSIR010000206.1 GCA_934462775.1 uncultured Ruminiclostridium sp. | reverse complement strand
CGCCAGCTCATGATGCAGGCAGGCCGGGACAGCGTAGCGGACGCCGGTTTCCACTGCAATGTCTGCATTGTGGAGGATGGCGGGAGTCTGCTGATCTACGTCCTCTACGACGGTTAAGGTGCAGCATGCAAGACCTGCTGAAATCCCTGTACCGCGTCTACTGTGAACGGAAAGGCCAGTATGACCTTCCGGCAGAGGCCGAGGACGCTTTCCAAAGTCTGATCAAAAACCTGTCCAAAGAGAACAAACACCTGCTGCTCATCGTCGAGGACGCTCACAACGTGGTGGCCGAACAGGCGGCGGAGCGAAGCTTCATCTGCGGTTTCCGGCTGGCGGCTGCGCTGGCAATGGAGCTCATGATGGATACAGAAGAATGATAGCACAAGCACCCCTCCGGTTATTCCCGGAAGGGTGCTTGTGTTCCTTATGATTCCTTCAACCACCGTCGAAATTCCTCTACAGTGATGATTCCGTCGTCACATTTCTTTTTCTGCTCTCTGGCCTGCTCGCTCCAAGCATAGAACTGGCTGTCACTAATGCGGCCCGACTTGATCCACGCAAAGCGGCGTTTGTACTCTCTACGGTAGACCTTGAATACCGGATCGTCCGCCTGCTTCAGCGTCCACTGCTGGAATGCTCCCATCGACCGGCAGCTCGACTGACCGTCCAGCGGAGGACGGTCACAGTACTCTGCACTGACGCGGCCCGTCTGTGCAAAGTAGCGTCCACAGTTCTTGCAGCGGCGTACAGTGATATTGCGCTCCACACAAGCCTGCAACGAGAAGCTGATCATATCCGCCACTGTATTCGCATATAGCACCGGCGCACAAACATCTCCGTTTACCGGCTCAAAGCGCGTGGTAATCAGTCGGAACGAAAACAGCTCCTTGTTGCCGGGATGGTCAGGTTTGTCAAAGTAATAGTACCGCATGATCTGCTGACTGGGTTCACGCCCGGCTTTGTCTATATCCAGTATCAGATTGAAGAAACACTGGATCTGCTTCTGATACAATGGCAGCTCCTCTATCAGAACTCTCAGTTCGTTCAATGCACACGCTACTTCTGCCTCAATGTTCTTTAAGCCCTTGGAATGAAGGTAGAACCACTTGGTATATAGCACGCGGAAGAAGCTATGGATACCCGCCAGTTCCCCCCACTTGATCATTGCATTGGTCACACGATCACGGTCGAGACTTTCCAAGTCATCGTAGATACACCGCAGAGTGATTGTGATTTTCTCTATGTCCAGCTCTGTGAATGAGAGCAGCAGCTCTAAAAAGGCGAAGTGTTTTCGATAGGATGGTGCCTCCTGTAGGCCCCAGGCGTCACTCGCTATGACCTCATGCCTACCAGTGAAATACATTTTGCAGAACCACATAGCGGCCTCCAATTATGGACTGATTGTAAACATCGTTCGACAGCATTGACAAATATTTCTATCAATGTTACAATGTGTCTAAATCACATGTCTAACTATTGTTATCCTTAGTCTATCATCCGCAACATCATTTGTCAACAAGAAAGGAGGGCCTATGTCCCACAAGCTACCCACTATCAATGCAGAAGAATTACTCTCATGTCCGATGCCGCCCACTCGATTCATTATCGACCAACTGCTGCCGCAAGGCTTACATATCCTCGCCGGTGCAACGAAGATCGGCAAGTCCTGGCTGGCGCTGGCTCTGTGCCTTTGCGTGGCCAAGGGGGAATCCCTGTGGTCTTTTGCCGCGCAGAAATGCGGTGTACTGTACCTGTGCCTTGAAGATAGCTATCAGCGTATCCGCTGCAGACTCCTGGATCTTACGGAGGATGCACCGGATACGCTATACTTTTCTGTCATGTCGGCACAACTCCACAACGGTTTGGAACAGCAGATAGAGCAGTTCTTATCTGAGCATCCCGATACAGGTCTCGTAGTCATCGACACATTACAACGCGTCCGCGGCAGCGGTGACAATGGAAATCCTTACGCCAACGACTACCGTGATATTGGTACACTGAAAGCACTGGCGGACAAACA
>CAKSIR010000205.1 GCA_934462775.1 uncultured Ruminiclostridium sp. | reverse complement strand
TCACGGTACAGAAGCCCCATGAGGTATTGTGCGTAAGGGTCGCCTTGGTGGGCGATCTGTTCCAGCTCCGCAGCGGCGTTGTCCCGTTTCTCCAACGGAGCATCTTCATCATGGATGATCCGTCGCAGTTCCCGGCAGTCGTAGGACATCGTGCGGTCATCTATCTGTTCATCTTCCTGCGTCAAGGCTGCGTCCTCGAAGGACATACGACCTTTGCAGATATGCTCCGCTTCTTTTATGACCGCATTTTTGACCTGACGGAACTCCTTTTGCTGAGACAGCGGCGGGCGCTGCCGCTGCTGCTCCGAGTAGTAATCGTTGAGCTGGCATTGCAGCTCCCACCATTTCTGGTAACACTCGTCGACCGTGGGCAGCTTCTCCATGGCGTCCACCACCTCGTCCGCCAACTGCTTCAGCGGCTTCGGCAGGTAGCCATAGACTTTCTTGCCCTGCACATCATCCAGTTTCTGCGACAGTTCCCAAAGCTTTTGCTCCGCAGTCGGACAGATGCAGAGGCCATTCCGCATACGCTGTGCCAGCTCCAACATGGCCTGCCGGGTCTGATGCACCAATTCAACACGGGAAACACTTTTCTCCTCATAGAGGTGCAGCAGCTCCTGCTGGAAGATCTGGTTCGTCAACACGGACTTGATCTCCTTGATACCGTTTCTGTCCAGATACGCCTGTCCCGGTGTCGCCGACCACGCCATCATGTGAATGTGAGGATGATTACCCTCGTTGTGGAAGGCGGCATACCAGCGAAAGTCCTCAGGCTTGATGTTCATAGCGGCAGCGATGTCGTTGCGGTGAGCCCGCAGCAGTGTCCGCCATGCTGCCGCGTTGTCGTAGCCCAGCCGCGCAGCGTCCTCACGTTTCAGAGAGATGATGTGCGTCCACACATTGCCGGTGTAGTGCTCCAGCTCATCCATGGCCGCGTCCAATGACACATGATCCGCGTCACCGAACAGACCGTGGCTGCCCAACCGTTCCGCTCTGGGGCGGGTGGCGATGTACTTGGCGTAGCCCTCGGTGGACTGCACACGGTTCCAGTTCTGCTCCAGTGCCAGCGTAATGAAGGACGAGGCGTTGGCTTTGGTAGATGTGTTTTTGTAGTCATCGTACTCCAGCAGCTCTTTTGTATCAGGAAAATCCTTCACCAACTTTTGGATGAGCTGCGCCTGCTTGCGTGTGGGCGGACGGTCATCCGGCACGATCTCCACACGCTCGCGGGTGGCAATGTATTGCAGGTAGCCGCTGGCATTCTGCCCGCCGCCGCACTTGATGTAGGGGCTCTTGACGATCAGTCTTGCCATTCCTCATTCTCCAGTTCGCGGAGCTTTTGCTCCATTCGCAGGCGACCGTTGGTGTGCTTGACCGCTGCGATGCTCTTGGCACGCTCCTGACGGAGCACCGCTTCGTCCAAGTTGACACTTTGCAGCAGGATGGAGATGGCCATGTCCATCTCAACAGTTTGCTTGTAGAGGATGGACGCCATGCGATCCTCCAGCAACTTCAGCCGCCCGTCGATGGCGGTCTGTATCGCCAGCGGAAGCGTGGTGCTGTTTTCCGCTGCCAGTGTGTCTGCGTAGAAGTTCACGGCCTTCTCCACGAACTCGTTGCGGCTGCGGCAGTGGTCGGCCTTGTACCAATGCTCCAGCTTTTCCGCCGTTTCCGGCTTCATCCGGAAATTCAATCTATTTTCATCTTTGCTCATAATTCCTCCAAATCGTCATAAGGCACGCCGAAAATCCCGTCAAATCTGCCGTTGTGGGGACTAAGACGCCAGCCCTTGTAAAACCTTGTCCAACAGGCGCCATTTCCGACTCCGCTGAAAACCCTCGTAAACTGTCCGCACCGCGGGCAGATGTAAGTAGGCGGAGCGGCGGTAACGACGCCAGCCTTTTATCCTGCTTCTCGTCGGCGCAAGCTCCATATCCCTCATTTCCGCCGAAAGCGGCGAAAACTCGATCATTCCGCTGCTTCTCCTCTTCCCACCGAACCCGCTTCGCTGGGCTTCGGCGGGAGCCCTGT
>CAKSIR010000204.1 GCA_934462775.1 uncultured Ruminiclostridium sp. | reverse complement strand
CCTCGCGGCGCCTGAGCGAGTGCCTTTCTTCTCCCATTCTTTGGGCAAGCAAAGAATGGGACGAGGGGTTTATTGCTTGGCTTTAATCTCCATAAACAAAATTAAAGGGGGCGAGAAGCCCCCTTATCAAACAAGTGTTTAATTATAGTCTGGGCGAAGCCCAGCAAACCAAGTTTTAAATTATAGCCCCCGGGCGCAGCCCGAGAACAGCCTCAAGGCGCAGCCTTGTTACCAGTAGATGGAGTTATCTCCGGTGGAGATAACGTAAATATCAACGTACTTTGCTCCCCACTTGCAGGCGTCGGAATAATGCTCGGCGGTTGTACCCATGTAGAGGTCGGCTACAACGTCGGTGAGGGCGCCTGTGTCGGCGGCGATGGCGTAGCCGTAAACGGTCTTGCCGTCCTGAGAAACGATGTACAGCTCCGAGCCGAACGGGATAACGTTAGGGTCAACGGCGATTGTGCCTATTTCAAGCTTTCTGCCGCTGTAAGTGCCTGCGCCAGCCTTGGCGGTATATGCGCACGCCTTGCCCGATACAATATAGTCATAGTTTACAGGCAGACCGTTTTCAAGCACAACGCTGTCGCTGTCCTTGTCGCTGTAAGGTGTGGCAAGAGCCTTGCCAACGCCGATTACCTCGTTTACAGGGTCGATTGTTACCTTTTCCTCAAGAACCACCGATGAAACCAGCTTGCCGTTAATGTATTTCTCTCTGGTTGTTACCTGCTTTGCGCCGTTAATTCCCGCTGAAATGACTGCGGTTGTACCCATGGCAACGAGATTGCTCGGAACCTCCTCGGTTTCGTAAGGAACGGATTCGACAGTTACCCTTTTTGTGTAGGAAACGCGGGTCACGGTTATAGTCATGCCCTTTGTGACGGTTTTGTCGGGGTCGTAGTTGAGGTAGTCGTCCTCGCCGAGAGTGATGTTGTTTTCTTCAAGAAGCTCGGCGACAGTTTCGCCGTTTGCAGTTACGGTCAGCTTTTCTCCGTCAACTGAAATGTAGGCGGAATATGCGCGGCAGACGGTTACGCTGCCCGCTTCGGTAAGCTCTGCGTCAAGGGCAGGCACGGTTCTGTCGTTTTCGCCCAAGGCGATTCCTGCGGCGGAAATTACCTCGGCAACGGTTTCGCCGTGCTTTGCGTCAGCTTCAACAGTGTTTTCGCCGTCGGTTACGGTTACCTTGAAGCCTCTGTATACAGTGAGGTTGAATTTGTCGTCGTCGGTCTGCTCGAATGCGTATGTGTCAAACTCGCCGAGAGCAATGCTCTGCTCGGCAAGAATATCGTCGGCATTGTCGTACATGGAAAGCGCGTTTATGCTTGCAGCGCCCTCTGTAATGGTAACGGTGTTGCGGTAGTAAACCACGCCTGTCATGCAGAAAATAGCCGTAACGGAAACTAAAGCCATTACAAGACCGAGAGCTGTGTGATTGCGAAGTATATTTCTTTTTGATTTGATTTTGTCAGCAACATTCAGGATTGTTGTTTGAAATTTTGTGGACTTCATAAATTCTCCTGTTTCTCCGATAATGAAAACATAAATCCCCTATGGACCGTTTTCTGAACATAGGACATTATACAATCGCTTTTTGAATAAGTCAAATAAATTGAAAAGGTAAAATTTGTGCAAAATGTTCAAAAGCAGCTTGTAACTATTCTGTAACCAATTCGTAATAATTGTAATAAAACACATTGATATTACATTTTGTAATATTTTGTAGTTTCATTTCGTCAGTTTTAACGAAAAAGGCAAATTCGGTTATGTGTACAAAGTAAACATAAATATCACTGTTATAATTTCGATATGCTATGCAAAAGCAACAAAGAATTTCTGTGTAACAATGTAACAAAATTTGCGGATTTTACGCGCAGCTGTGACGGAATTGTGACAAAAACGGCTTTATAAGCCGCTTTACAGTGTGCCGAACGATTAAGGAGGGTAGCTGTGGCTAACTGCTTTGCGTTTATACAAACTGTAATACACGGGCATGGATTTACAGAAAAAACAGACCGCTCTATATACTCAGCTTGTCGAAAAACGTGCCATGAGTAGAATTGCGTACGCAATTCTACACAGTGTGTCGAAAAACGTGCCACCGGCACCTTTTTCGAGAATTTTGCTGTGAAAATTATTCACTTGTGGGG
>CAKSIR010000203.1 GCA_934462775.1 uncultured Ruminiclostridium sp. | reverse complement strand
ATATATACTGAGCTTGGTGAAGACAAGCTGTGTGAGACATGCACGAACTTTCCAAGACACATAACGGAATTCGGAAATACCATGGAAATAGGCATTTCACTCTCGTGTCCTGTTGCCGTTGAACTTATTATGAAGCGCAGGGAGCCGATTACATTCAAGCTTTCAGAAAACAGCGAGCCGGTTTCAGGCTACAACAATATAGATGCGTCGCTTTATTTCAAGCTCTGTCAGGCAAGAGCTATAGCATATTCGATTTGTCAGAACAGAAGCATGCCTGTTAAGTATCGTGCAGTTCTTCTGCTTGATTTTTCACATGCAATTCAGAAACGAATCAGAAGCAGAAAAATAGATAAAGTATTAGATAACTATAAAAATACAGATTATTGTAATAAGAGAATCCAAAAGCTTGAAAAGAAATACGGAAATTATAAAAAAACACCGGAAACTCTCTCCGGCTGGCTTAAGCTGTATGATGATCTGGAACATATTAAGCCTGAATGGACGCAAATACTCTCAAGCGCTATCGCTTTTGTATCAGAGGGAATGCCTGAATGTAGAGAAAATTCCAACATTGTCAATGAACGTGAGTACGAGTACGAGCATCTGCTTGTCTACTATATCTACAGATATTTCCTGAGAGCTGTGTTCGATGAAAAATTATCAGAAAAAGTTAAACTTGCCTGTACCGCACTTATAATGCAGGAGCTTTTAGGTTCATCAGCCTGCCGCACTGAAAAAGAATTCACTTTTGAGAAACAGATAACTCTTATGAGAATATATTCTAAGGAGACAGAGCATTCCGAGGAAAATCTGGAAGCTTTATATAGTAACTTTAACAAAAATAATTTGTTCTCTTTAAAAAAATATATGGGTATTATTCTTGGCAGCGGGCTGTTATAATAAATTCAATGCGATTAAACTATTGAATATATGTTGAGATATTACGATTTCACACAGTAAAAACGTAAAAAGCACGTTTTTCATTATTATTTGATTCACCGCCAAGCAGTGACATGGGGATTAAAATGAAAAAATTTTTAAACATTATTTTCGGAAGAGCGCTTGTCGTCGCTATAAGTATAATTTTTCAATTTTTATGGCTGTTTTCCATACTTCATAGGCTGAACAGCTATTATGTGCCGCTTTCCATGATAGCCAATATAATTGGCATACTCATGGTGTTAGGGATTGTTGTAAATCGTGATAATCCGGCATATAAACTGGTATGGGCTGTAGTGATACTTGCTTTACCTGTATTCGGTGTTTTTCTTTATGCGTTTGTGGGACAGTCAAAGATTCCTAAAAAAATGAATCGCAAGTTCACGAAAATCAACGAGCGCTTTGACCTGTACAAAGCCGATGATGATGAAATATTGTCTGAACTTGGACAAAACAATGATGATATAAAGTCACAATGCCACTACCTATCCAAATACAGCGGCTATGGAGCTTACAAAAATACGGATGTAGATTATTTTTCACAGACGGATACAGCATATAATGCAATGCTTGAGGAACTATCCAAAGCAGAAAAATACATATTTATGGAATACTTTGCAATGGAGGATGCACATTCCTTTAAAAAGATTGAGGATATACTTGAGCAGAAGGTTAAAGACGGAGTGGAGGTAAGAATAATATATGATGACTTCGGCAGCCTTGCTTATGTCAATAACCGCTTTATAAAAAGACTTCTGTCAAAGGGAATCAAGGTCAGGGCATTCAATCCGTTAGTTCCTGTATTCTATATTTTTATGAATAATCGTGATCATAGGAAAATCATGGTCATAGACGGAAGAGTCAGCTTCAACGGCGGCTTCAATATGTGTGATGAATATTTCAATATCGACTGCCCTTATGGTCATTGGAAGGACACCGCAGTACGCCTAAGAGGCGATGCCGTGCGTAATCATGTCATCATGTTTCTCCAGATGTGGAACTCCATTGAGGACACTGATAAGGACTATTCTCCATACTTTGAGATACCTGAATATAAGGCGAAAGACGAATCAGCGGTGGTAATTCCATTCTCCGATTCACCTCTTGACCATGAATGTGTCGGTGAGAACGCATATCTTAATATTATAAGACATGCAAGCCGTTATGTTTATATCTTTACTCCCTATCTCATAATCGACAATGAGATGATGGAGGCACTGTGCCTTGCAGCAAAATCAGGTGTGGATATAAGGATAGTGACCCCGGGAATACCTGATAAGAAGATAGTATACATG
>CAKSIR010000202.1 GCA_934462775.1 uncultured Ruminiclostridium sp. | reverse complement strand
GCCTTCTTCTGCGGCGTTGGCGGCGGTATGATGGCGCATTACTACATCTATATTGTTCCGAATATTTTCGGCGGCACCATGTCAAACAACCTGCTGACCTCTGTGGTTCTGGGCGGCGTAAGCTCGATCACAGGACCGGCTATTGCAACGACCATCCTGACGGCAATGCCGGAAGCGTTCCGGTTCTTGGCAAACTGGCGCCTGACCATTTATGGTCTTGTGCTGATTACCATCATGCGTCTGCGTCCAGAAGGACTGTTTGCCTATAAGGAGATCTTTACGCCGTTTGTAAAGCTCTTTACCCTGATTCGTCGGAAGCTCTGTGGAAACAGAGCAGGCAAGGGCTCCCGCTGAGCTGTGCGTTTGTGAATAGGAGGATATCAGCAATGGCGTTGCTGGAAGTAAACAATCTGTCTATTTTCTTTGGCGGCATCAAAGCCGTACAAAACGTGTCCTTTCAAGCGGAAAAGGGCGAATTCATCGGTCTGATCGGACCAAATGGCGCCGGTAAAACAACGGTATTCAATGCCGTGACCGGCGTTGCGAAGCCGACCGAGGGAGAAATTCTGTTCGACGGCAAGCGTATCGGCGGTATGCGGCCGGATAAGATTGCGCATCTCGGTATTGCGCGAACCTTTCAGAACATCCGCATTTACCCCAAACTGACGGCGTGGGAGAACGTCCTGATCGGTATTGCAAGCGTTCCGAAATACGACACGATTTCTGCCATGCTGCGTCTGCCGCATGTTGTAAAGCGTGACCGCGAGGCGCGGCAGGAATGTGAAATGTATCTCAATCAGATTGGTCTGAGCGAATACAAGGATGTGCAGGCTGGCTCGCTGCCGTATGGCATTCAGCGCAAGCTGGAAATTGCGCGCGCGCTGGCGACGAAGCCGAAGCTGCTGTTTCTGGATGAACCGGCGGCAGGCATGAACACAAAGGAAAGCGCGGAACTCGTTGATTTTTTGAAGCAGATCCATCAGATGACAGGCATTACGATTATTCTGATCGAGCATCATATGGATGTTGTTATGAACGTATGCAGCAAAATTAACGTTCTGAACCTCGGTGAGCTGCTGTTTACCGGAACGCCGCAGGAGGTTCAGACCAATCCGGAGGTTATCCGCGCGTATATCGGAGAAAGGAGAAAGAGCCATGCCTGAGCAGAGCATTCTGTCCGTCAAGGACCTCGAGGTATTTTACGGCGGCATTCAGGCGCTGCATGGCGTATGTCTGGAGGTCGGCAAGGGAGAGATCATTTCCATCATCGGCGCGAACGGCGCAGGAAAATCGACGCTCCTGAAGACGATTGCCGGCGACCAGCCGATTGGGAAGGGCTCGATCCTGTTTGAAGGCAAGCCGCTTCCGGCGCGCGTGCACCAGTTCTCCGAGATCGGCATCAGCCTGGTTCCGGAAGGACGGCGGATTTTTGTCAACCTGTCGGTATACGAAAATCTGCTGGTCGGCGCATACCATGTAAAAGACAAAAAGGTCATCGAGCAGCGTCTGGAAGAAGTCTATGCGCTGTTCCCCCGCCTGTATGAGCGCAGGAAGCAGATTTCCGGCAGTCTGAGCGGCGGCGAGCAGCAGATGCTGGCTGTCGGCCGCGCCATGATGGCAGGTCCCAAGCTCATGATGCTCGACGAGCCGTCGATGGGACTTGCCCCCATTATCATTGACGAAATGTTTGAGCGGTTCCAGACAATCAACCGGCAGTTCGGCACCACCATGCTGATCGTGGAGCAGAATGCGGAGCTGGCGCTTGAGGTCAGCGACCGCGCATACATTCTGAGCGTCGGCAAGGTCGTCAACGAAGGCGTCAGCGCAGAGCTTCTGCACGACACTGCAATTCAGCAGACCTATCTGGGCTTCAGCCAATAACAGGAGAACGGAATATGACACTGGATTATCTGATTTTTGGCAGTTATGTTATCACGATGGAAGGTCCCGGAACCGGGGTTATTCCAAACGGCGCGGTCGGCGTATCCGGAAACAGGATTGTTGTTGTCGGCGACGCGGATACCGTCCGGAAAAGCTATCGTGCACACCGCGAAATTGACGCCACGGGCAAGGCGATCATGCCGGGCTTTGTCGACGCGCATATGCACACGGGCGACGCCATTGTGCGAAGCTGCGCGCAGGATCTTCCCGGCGATATCTGGCGCATCCGCGGCATTCTGCCGCTGCTGGGGCTTGCAAACGAGAGCGACTATGTTATCGGCTCCCGGCTGAATAT
>CAKSIR010000201.1 GCA_934462775.1 uncultured Ruminiclostridium sp. | reverse complement strand
CCGTAACCATCGCCTATGTCCTGTCTTTCGGAAAAGCTTTTGCCATCAGGAAGATTAACGGTAAATTTTGTTTTATCATAGCCGAGGTATTTATAATAACTTTCCTTGTCCTGCTCGAGCCATGCGTCCGCACTGCCGTATTTTTCAAGACCTGATTTCCATCCTTGGTTACGCTCCTTGTCTGCGTCGGCCATGATTTTGTCAAATTCGGCAACCGAATAGGTTTTGCCATCTTCGAAAACAGGACTTTCGCTCCAGTCACACGTTATTGTTATTTTTTCCTTGAAATTGTTATGTCTGTCAAATTCTTGTCTTGCAGCAGTAATTAGGGCATCGCCGAGTTTTTCCCATGAATGGGTAATTTCGAATCCGCCTTTTGTGCGGAAAGTCATTCCCGTATCGGTTTTCTCTGAAGAAATCTCTACTCTGCTGATACCGTCAGACGGTGGATACTCATAGAATTCAATATTCGACATATTGTCGTAAATTTTCTGTGCCAGCTCCGCACGAATATCCTCGCCGCTATTGTATCGGGCTGTCAGGCTCTCAAACTCGTCTGCGTGAAGCCCTGCTCCCATAGTCCATTTGGTTATACCGTTGTATTTCGGGGCATTATCGTAATTAAAGAGCTTGTCACCCAAATCGTCCATCTCATCGCTCGCAAGCTGATTTTCAGCTAACAAAACGACATTATCTGTCAATGTTCTCCTTGCTTTGCGTTCCTCACGGGTCAGGGTAAAGTCTGGCACTTCTGTAAATCCGATACTGTCAACAAAGTTAGCTGTTATAACACCGTCTTTCTTAACGGCAACAATATCGCCAACGGAGAGAGAATGACCTCGGAAGTCCTGCGGGAGGTCTATGTTGAAACGGCGATAAATGTCCTCAAGCGTTTCTCCCTTTTCGAGCCTGCCGCGATAAACTCTGGTATAGTTCTCACGGTCGATATACATACCGTGAGTTTTAAGATATTCGCTGTTTGTAAAGCGGTAGTCACTTAACCGTTCTTCGTCTTTAAGCTGATAAATAGCGTATCTCGGCTCAGTAAGAGCAAAGAGCTTATCTACAAAGCCCTCCTCACGGCTTGAAATATCCTCGCTGTCAGTCATAAATTCCTCTGCAACGTCATTGAAGTTCGCTGCGTCACGGTCTAATGTTTCCTGCTTGCAGGTTTCCGTTAAGTATTCAAGCGGGTCTTCCTTTTCCATTGAATTGAAAATATCGTCAAAAGACATATATGTGTAAACGAATTGACCGCCTGCGGAACTGTCGGGATTGTAATAAATCCAAGTGACTTCTTCTGTTTCGGAATTCACATAGAATTTATCAAGGTCGGCTGGGATTATGCCCTCATCATTTTCATCAAAAATTCCGTATCGAAGCGCTTGCGTTTCAACTTTGCGAAAGTCCTCGATGCTCATGCTGCCGTCATAGTCAAAAACGTTGTTTTCATTTTCGGCATCATAATAACGGTCAGAAAACGGAATACCCATTTCCGCATATTTCTGTCTTGATTGTTCAAGAGCGGTAAGCTCTTTGTCAAGTCGCGCCGTAATCGATGAAAGAATTTGCGCTTTAAGCAGACTGTCAAGCTGATACTTGTTATAAAGCGGTGCTATTTCATCGACAGAACAGTCGATTTCTATTTCGCCTGAAATAAGGCTTGTGAAGTAGTCGGTTACTGCTTTTTCCGTTTCGAAAGCAAACTCCTGCTTGTCAGAGTTTTCGTGTGCGTTTCTTATAGTTGCGTTTTGGTACAGATAGCGTTCAGCAAGAGTGATAAACTCATAGACGGATACTCCTGATGCTGTATTAGCAAGAGCAGCCGTTTCAGCAGCTACTTCTGCCACAATGTCCATTTCCGCAGGAGTAAGCACGTCCTTAACGTTTATCCTGTTCCACAAAGCGCCCTGCTTGTCGGGAATGCAGAAATGGCATTCGTTTTCGTCTTTTTCAAGGACGATTTCATCAAGGCTGTCATCATTGCTGACAAGTCCGTTTAATGAAAAACGCTCCCATAATTCAATAGGAGCGTCAAATTTAATTGTGGTTGTTTCATCTCCGACATTTACGGTTTCAAAGTCAAACTGGTCTTTTGTAATCTGCGCATTTTTATCAAGAACGCCATAACGGAGCAGAAAATCAGAAGCCGACTTATACTTTGGACTGTTTTTTTCGGCAAACTCGATTATGTATTCCGACTGCTTAATTCTGTCGTTTATGTCATCTGCTGTAATGTAATCGTGGTTTTCGAT
>CAKSIR010000200.1 GCA_934462775.1 uncultured Ruminiclostridium sp. | reverse complement strand
CCCCCTTACTCACCGAGTGCATAATTACGACAAAAAAGCCAGTGCGGCGTATGAACACAGCAAAAAAGGGGGCGAGCAGCCCCCTTTTCAAACCAGTTTTAAATTACACAGTCCGGGCGAAGCCCGGTATAGCCTCAAGGCGCAGCCTTGAACTCAACTTAAAAAGGAGAAAACTAATGAAGAATATTGTCCTTATTGGAATGCCGGGAAGCGGCAAAAGCACTATCGGCGTAGTCCTTGCCAAAACCCTCGCAAGCTACTTTGTCGACACTGACCTCATCATTCAGGTACAGCAGAAAAACACTCTCCAGCGGCTTATCGACGACGATGGACTGGATAAATTCCGCGTATATGAGGAGGACGCGCTGCTGGCGGTTGACGGCTCGGACACTGTCATTGCCACAGGAGGCAGCGCAATTTTCTGTGAAAAGGGCATGGCACACCTTAAGGAAAACGGAATTTGCGTTTATCTCGACCTGCCGCTTTTCGACCTGAAAAAGCGCCTTGCAAACATTAAAACAAGGGGTATCGCCATGGGCAAGGGTAAGACTATTGACGATGTTTACGAGGAAAGACTGCCGTATTACGAAAAGTACGCGGATATAACTGTTCGGTGCGCAGGAAAAACTGTTGAAGAAATTGTAGAAATTATTGCAAAAGCAGTTGAAAAATAATGTTGATAATGCTATAATTAACAGGATAGAATGTAAAGGTCTTGTAAAGGACCTGCTATATAAAACGATTACAGGCGGTGGTTATGCGATTTCTTGTTAAAAAACCATTAAAGCCGTACAGACACGAAATGAAATACATAATCGACGAGGGAACCTATCGCGTTCTCCGTCAGCGGTTCAAGGCGGCGATGGCTTCGGACAGCCATGTAAAGAACGGCGAGTACCGCATTACCAGTCTGTATTTTGACGATGTTTACCGCTCGGCTTACAATGACAAAATGAACGGCGACCTTGTGCGGAAAAAGTACCGCATAAGAGCCTATGACCTTTCCCCAAAATTCATTAAGCTGGAGTGTAAGGGCAAGGAGGGCGATTACGGATTAAAGCGCTCTGCGCTGCTGACCCGCGAGCAGTACGAAATGGCTGCAAAGGGCGATCTGTCATTCTGCCGCGGCAGCGAGTTTGAGGACACGGTTGCGGAGGACATGATTATCTCCAACGCGCTTATCGGACTGCGGCCCCATGTGCTGGTGGACTACGTCCGCGAGCCGTATATTAACCGCGAGGGCAACGTCCGAATTACCTTTGACAAACGTCTTGGAGCGGGCGTAAACACCCTTGATATGTTTGATGAAAATGTGCGTTTTGAGCCTGTTATGGCGGGGCTGATGATACTTGAAGTGAAGTATGACAGCTACATTCCCTCCTACATTCAGGAGCTGCTTTCGGGAGTGCCGCTGATGCGCGGCGCCTGCTCAAAATACGCCCTTTGCTCCGACAAGCTGCTTGAAATTACTAAAGCATACAAATATTAACCGAAAGGAATTACATAATGGAACTACTTGCGAAAACCGAGGACATTTTTACACTGCTTGGAGAAAGCTTCGACCTGTCAAGTCAGCTTGAAAACTTGTCTGTGCCGCACATTCTGCTCGCTATGGCGACTGCCACGGTATGCGGCGTTATCATCTATCTGATTTACCGCTTCTTTTACAGGGGCATTGTTTACAGCGACAACTTCAACATTCTGCTGGTGCTTATTACGGTTGTCACATCGTTCATCATCATGACCATCAGCGCAAACCTTGTGCTTTCGCTCGGTATGGTGGGCGCGCTGTCCATCGTCCGTTTCAGGTCGGCAATCAAGGACCCGCTCGACATAGGATTCCTTTTCTGGGGCATTGCGGCAGGCATTACCGCAGGCGCAGGGCTTTACTTCGTTGCGCTTATGGGAACGGCGATTATTGCAGTTATTTACATTGTGCTTACGCTTACAAAGAAGCAGAAGAAGAACTACCTGCTTATCGTTCGCTACAGCGAAAGCTCCGAGAGCAACATTGACGCTCTGCTCGGCGGCATGAAGTACAAGCTTAAGAACAAGACCCAGACCGCAGACGAAATCGAGCTTACCATTGAGGTCAAGGTCAAGAACAACGACACAAGCGCGCTTTCAAGATTTAAGGCGGTGGACGGCGTTACAGGAGTGACGCTGCTGGAATACAGCGGAGAATACATGAACTGACCAGACTGCGTCTGGAGGCTGTTCTCGGGCTGCGCCCGAGGGCTATAATTTAAAACTATGGTTGATGAAAAGGGAGCGGGTGCTCCCTTTTTTGTTTTTGGCTTTTAGTTGG
>CAKSIR010000199.1 GCA_934462775.1 uncultured Ruminiclostridium sp. | reverse complement strand
AAGTTTTTGTCCACTTTTTTCAAAAAGTGGTGGGTACTTAGGGCAACGCCCTAAGTCGCTCTCCGCAGAGAGCGAAAAGCTTTATTTAAAGCTATGTACTATTGCTTGCGCAATAGTACCAAGTTTTGCAGGGGCGCGGGGCGCTTTTTTTCTTGAAAAAAGTGCCCCGCAAGTGAAAAATTTTCACAACAAAATCCTCGAAAAAGGTGCCGGTGGCACGTTTTTCGACAGTCTAGTTGTGGTATAATAAACACAAAGGAGGATTTATGGAAAAAGAGAAAACCTATATAGCTATCGACCTGAAATCCTTCTACGCCTCGGTGGAGTGCGTCGAAAGAGGGCTTGATCCGCTGGACGCAAACCTTGTTGTCGCCGACCCTACCCGCACCGAAAAAACCATCTGCCTTGCGGTATCCCCTGCGCTGAAGGCGTACGGAATAGGCGGCAGAGCAAGGCTTTTCGAGGTTGTGCAGAAGGTGGAAACGGTGAACAGAGAGCGGCGATACCGTGCGCCGAACCGCACCTTTACGGGAAAATCCACCGGCGACAAGGAGCTGAAAAACAACCCCGCCCTGGAGCTTGACTACATTGTTGCGCCGCCGCAAATGGCGCACTATATGGACGTCAGCACAAAAATTTACAACATATACCTTAAATATATCGCCCCCGAGGACATTCACGTCTACTCCATAGACGAGGTGTTCATTGACGCTACCGCCTATCTGCCGTCCTATAAGCTGACGCCGAGGGAGCTTGCCATGAAAATTATAAAGGACGTGCTTTCCGAAACGGGAATAACCGCCACAGCGGGAATAGGCACCAACCTGTACCTGTGCAAGGTTGCGATGGACATTGTTGCAAAGCATATTCCCGCCGACGAAAACGGCGTGCGGATTGCGGAGCTGGACGAGATGACCTACCGCAAAAAGCTGTGGAATCACCGTCCCATGACGGATTTCTGGCGCTTTGGCAGGGGAATCGTGCAGAAGCTTGAATCAAGGGGCATTTACACCATGGGAGATCTGGCGCGCTGCTCCCTTGGGAAGAAGAACGAATTTTACAGCGAGGATATGCTTTACAAAATGTTCGGCGTAAACGCGGAGCTTATCATAGACCACGCCTGGGGCTACGAGCCATGCACCATTGCGGACATCAAGGCGTACCGCCCCGAAAGCAGCAGCATAAGCACAGGGCAGGTGCTCCAATGCCCCTACACCTTTGAAAAGGGCAGGCTGATCGTCCGTGAAATGACCGACCTGCTGACCCTTGACCTTGTTGAAAAGGGCATTGTTACAGACCAGATGGTGCTTACTGTCGGGTACGACTACACAGGGACCGACTGCTACGACGGACCTATGACGGTGGACAATTACGGCAGAAAAATCCCCAAATCCGCTCACGGTTCAATAAATTTAGGCAGATTCACTTCCTCTACAAAGGTTATCGTAAAGGCAGTCACCGAGCTGTACGAGCGCATTGTCGACCAAAGGCTGCTGGTGCGGAGAATGTATGTTGTGGCGAACCATGCGACCTGCGAGCGAAAGCTTGAGGAGGAACCAAAGCAGCTTGACTTTTTCAGCGACTTTACTGCATTCGACGAGCAGCGCGAGGCTGAAAAAATCAGCGAAAACCGCGAGCGTGACGTTCAGAAAGCCATAATCAGCATTAAAAGGAAATACGGCAAAAACGCCGTTTTAAAGGGAATGAATTTAGAGGAGGGCGCAACCACCATTCAGCGCAACGGACAGGTAGGAGGTCACAAGGCATGAGCGGCTGCAACGACAGCGACAATTACGAGGACATAATAAATCTCCCTCATCATGTATCCCAAACGAGGGCGCAGATGTCACGGCTTGCGCGGGCTGCGCAGTTCAGCTCCTTTGCGGCGCTGAAGGGCTATGACGACGAGGTAAGCGAGGCGGCAAGGCTGACAGGGGAAAAGCGGCAGCTTACGGACGATGAAAAGCAGATTCTCGATATGCGGCTGAATCTGCTGATTAACAGCGCCGACAAGCGGCCGTTTATAGAGATTTGCCGTTTTGTAAAGGACGAAAAAAAGGAGGGCGGCATTTACGCCACCCTATGCGGAGAATTCAGGCACGCCGACCTGTACGCGCGGACTATAATGCTGACGGACGGCAGCGTTATCAGCCTTGACGATATTTACAGCCTTGACGGGGAAATATTCGATATGGCGGAGAAAAACGGCGGCTAAGGTCTTGAGCGAAATTATCGCACCGGGCGTTATACGGCTGCTTTAAAAGAAAATCGCCTGCAATCATCAAATTGCAGGCGCAGATTGTCGAAAAACGTGCCACCGGCACCTTTTTCGAGGATTATGTTGTGAAAATTATTCACTTGTGGGGCGCTTTTTTTCTTGAAAAAAGCGCCCCACACC
>CAKSIR010000198.1 GCA_934462775.1 uncultured Ruminiclostridium sp. | reverse complement strand
AGAAAAAAGCGCCCTACAAGTGAAAAATTTTCGCCGCAAAATCCTCGAAAAATGCACAGGCTGTAAAACCTGTGCATTTTTATGTATTTATTCCTTTTTCTCTTCAACCTTTTCGCCGTTCTGCTTTCTCAGCTGATCGCGGATTTCCTCTAACAGAACAATCTGCGGATCGGGCTTCGGCGGTTCTTCGGGCTTTGGTTCCTCCTTCTTCTTGCGGTGGAACATATTTACTACCTTAACCAGCGCAAATACTGCAATTGCAATAAGCAGGAAGCTGATTATGCTCTGGATAAAGGCGCCATAGCGCAGATTTACCGCTTCCTTGATTACCTCGCCGTTTTCCACGACCGCGTCGGCAAGCGTTACCTGCATTTCGCTGAAATCAATGCCGCCTGTGAGGATTCCCACTGCCGGCATGATCAAGTCCTTTACAAGACTGTTTACAATGGCGGTAAAAGCAGTACCCATTACAACACCGACAGCCATGTCAAGCACGTTGCCCCGTGAAATGAACTCCTTGAACTCGCCAAGCACGCCAAGTCCCTTTTTGACGCCGCCTTTCATTCCGTCCTTAACGGAATCGAAAGCCTTTTTCTCTGACATTGTAAAACGCTCCTTTTGTATTTTTAATCGCAATATCCAAAGCCCAGAAGCCAGAAGTAATTCTCCTCCGAGCCATCTGCCATTTTAATTTCAACCGTGTGCTCTGCGGTTTCGCCGCCGCCCATTATCCACTGGGTTTCGGGATTGTTCCAGCCTGAGGACATATTGCCCTTTACGTCCATTACCTTTTCGCCGTCAACGTAAACGTCGATTGTACCCAGTCTTTCGCTGTTCTGCGCTCTGAAAATAACGTAGAGCGTATTGCAGTTTATGGTGAACCTTATAGGCTCGTTTCCGCCGCCCTTGACGTATTCCCAGCCGTTGGGGAACTGGGCGAGGGTTTCCTTGTCAGCCCATGAGCCAAGGTCGTCAGGGGCTAAATTAGTGCGGTCGAGCAGCTTCATCGAGGTGTTATCCGCGCCGTTAAGGGTTTCGGCAGGAATTTCCGCCGTTTCCTTGTCGCCTGTGCCGTCCTTCATGATGTCCATTACCTTTTTGAAGTAGTTTTCCACCATTTCGGCAACCAGCTCATGACCCCATTCGTTAGGGTGGGATTCATCGTCGGAGTAGTCCTCCCACTTCATTCTTCCCGACTCAAATTCGGGAGCAAGCACGTTGTTCAGGCTGATCATAGGCAGGCTGTAATATTCTCCAACCTTGCTCATGTGTTCCTCGCAGGTGTAGCCTGATTTAATGACGGTGAACAGCAGAACCACCGCCGTTTCATCGCTGAGCTTCAGCATTTTGCGCACTAAGCTTTCGTAATTCTGCTTGCTTTTCAGGTCGGTCGAGTCGTTGACCGCAAACTCGATGAACACAATGTCGGGCTGTCCCTTATCGATAACGTCCCTGTCTGAGCGGATAAGTCCAAGCGTTGACGGAGTGCCGCTCATTCCTGCGTTGGTGTAGTTGATTTTCGCCTCGGGATACTGCTCGCAGAGCCAGTTGTAGCTGAGTCTTGCCCAGCAGAGGTCCGCTCCTGCGGTAAGTCCCTCGGTGATTGAGCCGCCAATGTAGGCGACTGTGATTTCCTTGCCCTCCGCTGCCTTAGCAAGCGCCTTTTCCATGCGGGCGGTGTTTCCCACCGTCATCAGCGAGCGCTCCACCATGAGCTGACGTATTTCCTCGTCGGAAAGGGCTGAGTAGTTGATTTCCTGCTCCGTTTCCGCCGTTGTGTTCACATTTGCAGCGGCGTCGGTTGTAACTGCCGTATCCGTATTGCCGCCGCAGCCTGTCACCATTGCCGCCGCAAGCAGCAAAGCCGCCGCTCTTAATTTTAACTTCATATTATTACTCCAATCACGTTTTACCGTTTTTGACACTATAATAAATATTATACTTTTTTAGGAACAAATGTCAACAAAAAATAATAAAATGTAACATAAGCATTTTTTGCGGCTGAATATTTCTGTGTTCACAGTTAAGAATATGAGTACAAAGCTTTACAGAAAGGAACGGTAAGATATGACTATCAAACGCGGAGAAATATATTATGCCGATTTAAGCCCCGTAATCGGCTCGGAACAGGGCGGCGTAAGACCTGTACTTATTGTGCAGAACGATGTGGGCAACCGTCACAGTCCGACGGTTATCGCGGCGGCAATCACCAGTCAGCGCGAGAAAACCAAGCTGCCCACTCATATTGCCTTAGACGCAAGTAGCTGCGGCCTTGCAAAGGACTCGGTAGTGCTGCTCGAACAGGTTCGTACATTAGATAAAAAACGGTTAAAGGAGAGAATGGGGGAGCTGGACAACAGCTCCATGAGCAAGGTTGACAATGCGTTGTCGGTGTCGTTCGGGCTGCGGGATACAACCTGACCCGATTGCATCGGGGGGCTGTTCTCGGGCTGCGCCCGCAAGGCTGCGCCTTGAGGCTGTTCCGAGCTGCGCTCGGACTGAGATTATAGACTTGTTTGAAAAGGGGGCTGCTCGCCCCCTTTAATTTTGTTTATGGAGATTAAAGCCGAGCAATAAACCCCTCGTCCCATTCTTTGCTTGCCCAAAGAATGGGAGAAGAAAGGCACTCGCTCAA
>CAKSIR010000197.1 GCA_934462775.1 uncultured Ruminiclostridium sp. | reverse complement strand
CGCAGCCACTCGCGGCGCCTGAGCGAGTGCCTTTCTTCCCCTATTCTTTGGGCAAGCAAAGAATAGGGCGAGGGGTTCATCGCTCCCTTATAATCTAATCCAACCTTATCAAGGGGGCGAGTAGCCCCCTTTCAAACCAACATAAAAATCACAACCAAAAGCCAGTGCGGCGCTTGAACACAAAAACAAAAAAGGGAGCAACCGCTCCCTTTCAGCAAACAAAGTGTTTAATTATAGCCCTCGGGCGCAGCCCGAGAACAGCCTCCGGACGCAGTCCGGTTATTTTGCGAAGTCGATGGCGCGGCTTTCTCTGATAATGTGTACCTTTATCTGACCGGGGTACTCCATTTCCTTTTCAATGCGATCAGCGATTTCTCTTGCGATAACCACCATCTTGTCATCGTTGACGGTTTCAGGCTTAACCATAACGCGAACCTCGCGGCCTGCCTGAATTGCGTAGGATTTCTCAACGCCGTTGAACGAGGTGCAGATTTCTTCAAGCTTCTGTAAGCGCTTGATGTAGTTTTCGTAGTTTTCGCTTCTTGCGGCAGGTCTTGCGGCGCTGATCGCGTCGGCTGCCTGAACAAGAGCGGCGATAACCGTCTTAACCTCGACATCGCCGTGGTGAGCCTCGATTGCGTGGATAACCTCAGGGCTTTCCTTGTACTTTTTACAAACCTCGACGCCGATATGAACGTGCGAGCCCTCGATTTCCTGGCTCAGCGCCTTACCTATATCGTGGAGCAGACCTGCGCGGCGCGCAAGCGTTGCGTCAACGCCAAGCTCGCTTGCCATAATTCCCGCAAGGTGAGCGACCTCGATTGAGTGAGCAAGCACGTTCTGGCTGTAAGACGTTCTGTAATACAGACGGCCGAGAAGCTTGATAAGCTCGGGGTTAAGTCCGTTTACGTTGGTTTCAAGAGCGGCGCGTTCGCCCTCCTGCTTGATTTTCTGTTCAACCTCGCGCTTTGCCTTTTCAACCATTTCCTCGATTCTTGTCGGATGGATACGGCCGTCCTGAATAAGGCGCTCAAGCGCAATTCTCGCGATTTCTCTGCGCACTCTGTCGTGGCTGGAAAGCGTGATTGCCTCGGGTGTATCGTCAATAATGAGGTCAACGCCCGTAAGCTGTTCGAGGGTTCTGATGTTTCTGCCCTCGCGTCCGATAATTCTGCCCTTCATTTCATCGTTAGGCAGCGGAACAACGGAAACCGTCATTTCCGAAACGGTTTCAGCCGCAAGTCTTGCAATAGCAAGAGAAATGTAGGAACGCGCCTTATCGTCGCATTCGTCCTTTACGCGCTGCTCGTAGGCGTTTATGCGGACAGCCTTTTCGTGGTCAAGCTCGGTGTCAAGCATTGTGAGCAGGTGCTCCTTAGCCTGATCCATAGTGAAGCCGGAAATCTTTTCGAGAATTTCCATCTGGCTTTTCTTGATGCTGTCGGCTTCCGCCAGCTTTTCTTCAGCAGCCTTGTTCTTTGCGGTCAGTGATTCTTCCAGTTTTTCAATTTTGTCGTTTTTGCGGTCGAGATTTTCCTCTTTCTGCTGTAATCTGCGTTCAGAACGGGATACCTCTGATCGTCTTTCCTTGAGTTCACGATCGGTTTCGGACTTTAAACGCTGAATGTCTTTTTCGGCGTCGCCCTTCATTTTGTAAATTTCGTCCTTTGCCTCAACAAGAGCTGTTTTCTTCTTTGTTTCGGCTTTTTCCACTGCTTCGTTAAGTATGCGGAGCGCTTCCTTTTCGGCAGATTCGATCTGTGCTTCCGCAGTCTTTTTGCGATGCTCTACGCCGACCTTGAACATGACGAATCCGAAAATTCCGCCGCCGACAACAAAAGCCGCCGCAATAAGTACAATCGCCAGTGGTAAATCCATTACAAATCCCTCCCTTTCAGTATTCTTGATTTTCCATTACGCCGCAAATCAACATACTTTAGCGAGGAATGCACTGCGCCTGTAAAGACACGGGGCTTTCCGATAAATATTCACATCAAATAACTCATAAAACGCAGGCGTTATTCCAAAAAAGTCTGCACTGACATAAGAATTTATATGGTAAATAAAAAGTATAGAGTAATTTGCGAGGTGGTAATATATAAACCAAGTTGGTAAAAAGTAAAATAGCTATCAATATTGTATAAATATACAAGCATAATTACTCTATAATTTTAAGATATTTTAGCCAAAATGTCAAGTGGTTTAGAAGTTTTTTTACCAAATATGCAAAAAAAGATGTTGACTTTGATTTTTCACTATGGTATAATTGAAAGCACTTCACAGGGAAACACTGTTCACAATCAAATAAGCCGGAGTGGCGAAATGGCAGACGCGACGGACTCAAAATCCGTTATTGGCAACAATGTGTGGGTTCAAGTCCCATCTCCGGTACCAGGCTGCGCCTGGAGGCTGTACAGCACGGTTTTTACCGTGCTGTTATTTTTTTTGTTTTGTTCTTCGCCATTGTGTTTTGGGAGCATTGCACGTCTTTTTTGCGCGTAACGGTATGCAGACTTGAACCCATAGGTTCTAAGCCCCATCTCCGGTACCAGGCTGCGCCTGGAGGCTATACAGCACGGTTTTTACCGCGCTGTTATTTTTTTGTTTTGTTCTTCGCCATTGTGTTTTGGGAGCATTGCGCGTCTTTTTTGCGCTCTTAAGCCTGTTTAACATTGAGCTTCTTCCGATGAAACATTTTCTATCTCACCGCT
>CAKSIR010000196.1 GCA_934462775.1 uncultured Ruminiclostridium sp. | reverse complement strand
CTCATCATGGTGCTCGGCGTCGCGCCGATAAGCGAGCTTGCCGGCGTTGATTGGGCAAGCCTTTTCGCTTCCAAAGCCGAGGCGATTGAGAATAATCGTAAAGAAGTATATATTGTCAAAGATGGCAAGAAGGTTTCTATTCTTTCTCCGGAATCCGCAGTTGATATTTACATGGCAAATAAAAGCATTTGGATGGAAAATCCAGAATATTCTCCGATGCACGGCTATGGATACTGCTTGCTGGACTTGGATTTTGACGGTGTTTTGGAACTAATAAGCAGTGTATGTGACGGTAGCGGTAGATATAGTTATAACAAGTTCTATAGAATCAATATTAAAAGTTCGTCGATTGAAGAGTTTAAATCAGAAGCAAATCAAGATGATGGAGGTATAGATTATTATGATAGTGCTCGCGATTCGAAACTTTTAAAAAATCAAACCAGCGGAAAAAAGTTTTATGTGTTTAAAAATTACGGACATGTCAGCTCGAAAGAAGGAATTCTATCTTATTCAGAGAGTTATATGGAAAAAACAAAATTTCACGAAAACTTCCTTTTCTCTGAATACTGGCATCCTGATTACGATAATAACATGGATGACACAGTCAGAGAATATACGTTCCGAGGTAAAAAAGTTTCAAAAACCGAATATGAACAAAGGACAGCAGCATTCTATTCAGAAAACAAGGATTTGAATTTGGTTTGGACTTGTATCCCGGGTGCGGATTTTGATAAATCGGATGATCATACAAAGAAGCGACTTTTGTTAAATGCATATTTAAGCTTTTCATACGATGGGTTCTCATTTGGTAATACCGTTATCCCTAATAATTCCAACAGCAATTCCGACACTTCAAGACATTTTCCCAAGGGATACAAATTTGAAGAGGATAGTTATAACTTCTCAAACTATAGCGATACGATATCCAAAAAATATTTTACTACGCTCTACGGTTCTGACAAGGGCAAACTGTTGTACAAAAAATATAATAAAGCAGGTGGGCTTTGCTTTGGAATGGCGTATTCTACTGCGGCTATTTATAACGGCTATCCGTCATGCTCAAAAATAAGTACGCTTGACGACAGCTTATTTAAATATAAACTCTGCGAAAATATCAGAGATGTTCAAAACATAAAATATAAAAATTATATCAATGACGAAGAGAAAACATGGGTTTCTTCTAAACTGCCGATAGGCGAAAAAGTTATCGGTATAGAAGACTACATAAAGTATACATACATTCACCAATTCAGTAAAGAGGTTGCGGATAATTCCGTGTGGTGTGCAGATGCAAATGTAATTCTCAATCTTGCAAAAAAGTATACTGATGAAAATAAAATTGGTTTGATGATATCAATGGTAAGAAAAGACAATAAAGGAGGTCACGGAGTTTTAGTTGTCGGCTATGAGGGAAACGATATTTTGGTGGATGATTCCAATAAAAGAGACGGCTATAACCGAATTACAGTAAATTCCGACAGCTCGTGGTCTTTTAACGGCTTAACGAATTATAACAGTAAAACATGTTACATACGGTACAACACAGACTATCAACGCCCGTTTGAATTGTTGGAATCGGGAAAAAGCGAAACAGTAAGCGAAAGTTTTAGTGGAGATGTGAAAACGGAAGAGACTTATATTGAGGGCATGGATTGCCAGGATAAGGATTCAAATTTGCTCGTTGTTGATTCCGATTCGTATAATTTGGACAAGAGCAAGCTTTCGGCTGTATATATCGAAAGTGGTGAAGGAACCGGTGCCGACGCCTACTGGACTGACGAAAAAAGCGCTTCAATCGATAATGTCAGCGGCGGTAACCATGAAGTCAATTTTGCCGGCAACGGCTCAATTGTCTCTGCTGTTGTTGCAGATGCATCAAATGTTGCCATGACGATTGACAAAAATGATATTAAGGTGCAGGTCAACAGCAATAAGGGAAGCAGGTGTGCAATTTCTGTTGACGCTTGTCGTGAGAATGATTCAAATAATGACATCAGCAAAAAGATAGAGATTGTCGGAACTGCGACGGACGGAGAGGTTACCGTTGAGCGGATAAATAAAGGAATAAGAGTTTTGGATATTGAAAACGGAACCGTAAATTATTACATTGACGATAATATGGTTTCAACTGAAAAAACAGACGGCAACGGCGATTTTTTTGATATTAAATATGACGCTCAGGGTGAGGACGATACTTTGCAAATCAAAAAAGTAAAATTCTCCAAACTGAGAAAATTCCTGAAGAAGATATTTAAGGCTATTGCTAAGCCGTTCAAGGCACTTGCCAGATATATTAAAAAACTTTTTAGCAAGTAATTTTTTCGTCCCTGCCAAGCAGACCAGAACTTTCAAAATTAATTTTCACATGAAGTTTTTTACATGGAGTTAGAATAAGTAAACCGATTTCTGCTATTCGTCAGGGTTCTGTGAGAAATTTTTTCTCGTTTGTCGACCCGGTATGAACAAATTGCTAATTTATGATGTTGCATAAGACGCGGATTGACTCTTACCGGGTGATATAAAAATATTGCTTATATGAGGAGTGCGATTTATGTATTGTGGAAAATGCGGAACTGAAATTACTGATGGGGTTACATATTGCCCTAACTGTGGACAGCCAATCAATACCCAGACACAGGCTGGACAGACAGTGCAGCAATCAAACAAATCCAAGGTAAGAAAAATATTAGTTCCAACAGCAATTTTGGTCGCAATAATTG
>CAKSIR010000195.1 GCA_934462775.1 uncultured Ruminiclostridium sp. | reverse complement strand
CAATTGTCTTGTAGCCCTCTTCAAGGTCGTCTATATCAAACAGCGCCTTTTCAATGGGGCATAAGTCGGTTCCGCGGCGGTTCATTATATGCGGAACGAACGTGTAGTATTCAAAGGGTATTCTGTGCTTTTCCAGAATTTCAATGGCAGGGTCGCTTATTATGTTTGCGAAAACGTATGACGGCTTGCCCATTGCCAACAGCATTGCCGCTCCCTTGCCGATAACCTTGTCGGCTACCGCCGAGCCCTTCAGGAAATCAGGGTTTTCGTTCAGCAGCTTCAGCAGCGGGTCAACTCCCTTTAAGGTGGACGTAAAGGTTTCGCCGTTCTTTCGCACGATTATGGTGTAGCTGCTTTTTAAGAGCAGTTTTTTTACTTCTGAAGTATCCAAAAAAATTACCCTCTCTCACTAAATTTCCGCAAGGAAAATTTTTCTTTATCACTCTTTTATTATACACTGAAATCCCTATGTAAAGTCAAGTCAAAAACACCAAAATATCATACAAAGTTACATGAGAAAATTTTATGTTTTATACAAAACTGCACATAACATTATATAATTTATTGACAGATTATCAGTGTAAAGCAGTGATACACGACAGTATCAGATTATCCGCCTGCAAAAATGCGGTTTAACGCCAAAAGGCAAAAAACTGTTTACACACTTTACTTTTCTTGACATTTTTTACATAAGGAATTAAAATTAAGAGTAATTATAGTTTATGGGGAAATGTTATATGCGGATTATATTTTGTGACGACGACAGGCTTTACGCTGAGTCCGCAATGTCTGCAGTGAAAAACGCGTACCCGTATTGGGAGATTGGGTATGCTTCGTCAAGCTCCCAGCTGATGGAAAAGGCTGACGAAAACACCGACGCCGTTTTCATGGATATTGAGCTTGGCGGCGAAAGCGGAATCAGCGCTGCGGAAAAGGTATGTGAAAAATACAGCGGGCTGAAAATCATTTTTGTTACATCATACGGCAGAAAGTACAGCGAGGCGGTGTTCCTTGCAAATTCAAAAATAGTTCCTTTCGGCTTTGTCGACAAGGGCGGCAGCGACATCGGCGCTGTTCTCGACAAGCTTGCTCAAAGCGAAAAAGAGCGGGACAGCAGCGAAAAAGACCTGTTTGTAAAATGCGGCGAGGATTACAGACGCATCTCTCTTGACAGCGTTCTGTACATCGAGCTGAACGGAAGAACAACGCTGTTCCACACCGCCGAGGGCTGCTGTGAAGCCTGCGAGGAAAGCGGAAGCGTTGTTGAAAATCTGCCCTGCGGATTTATTCCCTGCCACAAGGGATACATTGTGAATATCTTCAAGACGGACAGGATAGAAAAGGGCGGAGTGCGCCTTTCCGACGGTACGCTGCTGCCGCTGAGCCGCAGTAATGCGCGGGAAATCAAGGACGCCTTTCTGATTTACGGGAGCATGAGCGATGATTGAATTACTTGACCTGCTGTTTAACATGGTTTTCTTCGGCTCGACTCTTTGCTTTTTCTACTCGGTCGTCCTTAAAGCGCGGTACAGCTTTCTCAAAAACCTGCTGATTGCAGCCGCTGCGGTCGCCGCCCTTTTCGGAGTAATGTGGATTATAAACAAGGTGTTTCCGTCAAGAGAAGGCATAAGCGCCGGCTTTCAGCTTCTCGGAATAGTCATGCTGATATGCGTTTTCTTTGTCTACTCGATTTTCGCCTATGAGGGAAAAATGTGGCAGAAGCTTCTTGCCTCGGCGGGATTTTTGCTGCTGCTGATTATTACGGTTTGCTCAACCGCGGTCATATCAACGCTGGTTATCGGCGATTCGTCCTTTGTTTACGATGATTCCCACGACGTTTCCGCTAACGATTTATTTTTCGATTTTTTTATGTTTCTGGTGTTTTCCTTTGTGGTGTTTGTTTTCTCGCTTATCTGGAAACGAATCAAAAAGCAGTTCGTTGAAAAGTCCCTCAAGTTCATGATTCTCATTCCTGCAAACTATATGTTGCTGTTTGTGCTTGAAATGCCGAGAATCGGCGATATGACCGCGGAGGATTTCATGCGTCCCGTGTGGGTTATCGCCATAGCGTTCATAATTATAAACAACGTTGTTTTGTACAAGGCAATCGCCGACAGCTCGCGCAGCGAGGAGATGCGCATTCAGCTTCGTGAAATGGAATACGAGCGCGAGGTCCAGTACAATTACTACCGCAACATTGAAGCCAACAGCAGAGAAATGATGAAATACAAGCATGATTTCAAAAACACGCTTATGGTTGCGTACAGAATGGTGGAAAACGGCGCCGACAGCGAGGCTGCAAAGGAGCTGCTTGACAGGCTGCAGGAGAAAAACGGAAGCATAGACATTCCGATTTACTGCCAGGATTCGCTGATAAACGCAATTCTCTGGGAAAAAAGCAAAAAAGCCGCCGAGCTTGGCGTGGCTTTTGAAACAGATGTAAAAATCAAGGAAAGCTCAGGCATTGACCGCCTTGACGCCTGCTGCCTGTTTGTAAACCTTATTGACAACGCCATAAGAGGAGCGGAAAAGCTGAAAGGCTTTGTCAGCGTGAAATGCCGCGCCGAATGCGGCAAGCTGTTTATTAAGATTGAGAACAGCTCCGAGCCTGTGAAGATTAAAAACTCCGCCATTCCCACCACTAAGAGCGACAAGAAGAATCACGGCTACGGAATGGACATTGTGAGCGAAATTATCCGCAAATACGGCGGCGACATTGC
>CAKSIR010000194.1 GCA_934462775.1 uncultured Ruminiclostridium sp. | reverse complement strand
GCGGGTATCCATTAACGGATACCCGCCGTTTTTTAGCTCAAAGAGGGTATGAAAAATAAACTGTGTAAATGAATTTCCCACTTTATTTTACAATCTCCAAAAGAGCGTTGGTCGCGGTTATACTCCGGAGCACGCTGCAACGCTTCCCAATGTTCCATGGCTCAAACAGTTTTCCTTACTCAAACCATTGAGTGAGCTCTGAAAAAATGAAAATATCAATTTCATATTTCATGTGAAAATTTTGCCAACGCCTACTTGACACAGACCAACGCTGTTGACATGTTGACAACGGCGGCGACATTATATATAATAAAATAAAGTCGAATTTCGTAGAGTGGTATGGCAATATATTATTTGAAGAAAGAGAGAACACCCTTATTTTCTGCTCAAATGAGTATAAGGAAATGGGTTTATGTGAGATAATCGCTATAGTCGAATCTAATATCCGTAATTTTTTGATTCAATATGTTCATGTCTACCTTTCCCATTAGGGAATCGACACTGAAATTTTTGTAATTATTACTTGGCTTATATATTAACCTTCCCATGGAGATTGACATTTGATAAACTTCACATTAGGAAAGTACAAAGTGTCTTGTTTTTTGGCGATAATCTGAACAGGAGAAGAATCATGAAATCATTAAAAATATATTTTATTCCTGAAAAACCATTGATTTTACCTTATGCCAAATTTGAAATTTTACAGGGCATTTTTTATAAGCTTTTGTCTTATAACAAGGAACTTTCCGAAAAAGTTCATAATATGGAGCAGTCTAATGGAAGACAGTTTAAAATGTTCTGTTTTACGGATATAGAGGGTCAATATACCGTAAGCGGTAAGTTTTTGATTTATTCAGGAGAATTGAAGTGGGAAATACGATCATTTGAGGACTCTGTCATAGATGCTATTGTCAGCTCGTTAACGCAAAGCAAGGAATTTTACATTAATTCATTCCGATGCTCCGTAATTGATTTAAATGAAAATGTAAGTCGTGCGTTGAGGGGAGAAAATTACGAAATAAGAACAAGCACTCCTATCGCTGTTTATGAAACTTCTTCTGACGGTTATCGAACTTATTACACCCCTGATGAAGATAAATTTTATACTGCGGTGGAAAATAATTTGAAAATGAAATATCTTGCATTGTATGACAAAGAATCTTCAGGCAGAGTGATTTTTGCTAAAAAACAGGGTTCAAAGACGAGAAAGTGCGTTGCTTTTTACGCTGGTTTTCCTGTAAACGCATATTACGGAGATTTTATTCTGAATGCACCCCCTGAAATCTGCGATATTGCGTATTATTGCGGACTCGGCGCAAAGAACTCACAAGGCTTCGGAACAATAAAGAAAACTGTAGGAGGTAATTAAATGAGCGAAGAAAAAGCAAAGGTTTACAGTTATCATACTTTTGTTTTACCATTTGTGTGGGAATCGTCGGGTTTGACCATGAAAGAATTTGTCAAAATATTTGAAAGCAACCCAAATTGGCAGGATGCAAATTTAAACGACGAATTTAATATGCCGGATTTGAGCCAAAGACATGACGGTATGAGCGAGCTGATGTTTTACAAGGAATATCAATATTTTCATCCGTATGTTCGCAGAGCAATTTACGGTACAGAGCCGTCATTGGTACGCAATTTCTCTTTTATGCCGGTAAGCCTGAACAACAAAGGTAGATACTATATTGAAAAAACCAAACATGTCGGAGATGAAAACGTTACTCGTAGGTATATGCTCTCGCTCAACGGCATTAAGCTGAAGATCTTCAACACAGGTATTGCATTATTTATTGTTGAATGTGAGAACTTGGGTGTTGATGCGGACGGCATTTCGCAGGCAAATATAGAAGATGTAAAAAATATTAATGATTACGGCAGGAGAATTTCACTTCCGTTTATACCAGTGCCTTACAAAACAGCCTCATGCTGCGCTGATAAATTAACCGTTGAAATTCCGGGCGTGGCAAAGTTTGAGGACGACTACGGAGCATTCATACAGGATATTATTGATGGAAAAATCAAGCTCAAGGATGCGCTCTCTCTGACTCACATGTGCGACTGGATAAAGGGAATCTTAGGCTACGGCAGTTCGTATAGATTCACGTCAAAGAAGACGAAGGAAAGCTCGTCTATATACATTTACCCTGCGCTTGACGACAGAATGTTTGTCGCATGTTGTGTCTGCGAAGATGAAGAAACGGTCAACGCAATAAAGGCCGAGAAAGACGGCGAATATGCATTTATCACCGACGATGACCTTTCAAAAAGTCTCTACGAGCTTGCTTTTGTTGATCCCGGAATGTATGAAGGCGAAAAGGACAGAAACTGTACCTGCGTTTCAAGGAAAATGAGAACAAAGCTGTTGCAAGACCATGTTTATGACAGGTGGATGCTGCCGGGCAATCCTACCAATGAAGATCAAATAAATTACGGCACAATTTTTACCGTGGCGAATCAAGGCTTGATGCTGATAATGAATTCAGAGCAGTATCATATAATCGAGTCGTTCCTGACGCAGTATGTTCAAATGTGTTGTCTTGTTCTTGTGCAGCGCGCCACACTGATACATTTTCAGCGCGAGACGGCGTCACTGTCGTCGCACATTGAAGAACCCGGAAAGAGCCTTGATAAGAGAACAATCACAAAGTTGATGAATTTGCAGGAGCGCTTTGTAGCGTATCAAAGCCAGCTGTCATTTAACGAGGTTACACCTCAGGAGC
>CAKSIR010000193.1 GCA_934462775.1 uncultured Ruminiclostridium sp. | reverse complement strand
CCCCACAAGTGAAAAATTTTCTCAACATAATCCTCGAAAAAGGTGCCGGTGGCACGTTTTTCGACAGACCTAATCGCCCGCCTTTTCAGCGAGCGACTGTCTTTTCTTTTCAAGTCCGTTAAAATTCTTCTGCTTTAAAATATCAAATCGTCTTTACGGACGTTATGCTGCATGAGGATATTCCGACTTTCCCATTACATTTCAAAAGTATGCTCTTTCTGCTTTACAAGGCTCTTTGCAGGCTTTTCCAACGTAGGAGCGCTCTTTATATTTTCCTCGTACATAAGTTCGTCAAAGGAAACCTCCTCTCTGAAATGTTCGTCGATGGAAAGATGTCTGAGGGCTGCTTCGCTTGTTCCGAATTCCTTTGCCATCTTATCGAATCTTTCAGCTGAAACCTTCTGATATTCCTTGTTGTTTATAATCTGATTAGTCATATTGTAGTCGGCGAGCTTCTGCTCGTATTCTGCAAATTCCTGCTTATAAGCGCCGAACACCGCGTGGAGAAATCTCTTAAACAGACCAGGTTTTTCCGGCTTTTCAACAGGACTTGGTTCAAATCCCTTAAAGTTGAAGTTGATGATTTCGCCGTCCTTGGCTGCAACTACGTTTCCGCCTTCAACGCCTGTTTCAGCCTTGATAAGGTTTGTTGCAATTTCCTTGAGTATATCCTTGTAGTTTTCGCGGGATAATACAACCTTGCCCGGTTCGTTTGAGCTTTTTCCCGTTTTTAAATTATTGTAGGGAGCGAAGGCTTCAATAATCGGGAGCGCTTCCATAAAGCTGGCGTTGCCGTAATCGACCTGGAAATCTCCTGTAATGGCTCTGAAAACATTGCGCTGAGAGTTGATGATATTCTCGCTTGAATTCATGAAATATTCTCTTGTAAGCTTGCCGTTATAGGTCTTTTCGTCCTTGCTGACATTGGCAGCGTCTTCTTCCAATGTTACCATGCTTTTTAATATCTCGACCTGTTCCTTTGTGAAGTTTACATCTATATTACGCATAACGTTTACCATCCTTTTGGTTTGATTTTGTTTTCATGTATTTATACGCAGATTCACGCAATTCGTTACATAAAAAATTCTGAAGAAAATCTTCAAATCGGACGGTGAAAATACTGCCATCTGATTTTTTTCCATAATCTGAATCGCCCGCCTTTTCAGCGAGCGACTCCATTTATTTTTCAAGTCCGTTAAAAATCTTTTCATTGGAAATACTGAACGAAGGCTTTTTAATGTTATTCGAGCTTTTTTCAGGCTTGTCAAGCAGCTGATTAAAGTCTATTTCCTCGTTTACAAAGCTATCTTCATTCTTTATTCCCGCCTCTTTTTCAAGTCCGCTGAGCATTTCCTCAATTTCAGCCGACGAGCTGTCAAGCACGTTGTTGTCAATGTCGGCTATATCTTTCTTCATTGAAAAACCGCTTTTTTCGTTGGTATTATTTATATACTTAGCGTCGTCAAGCTCGCTTATAAGCTTTTCAAGCTCGTCGTTCTTCATATTGGCTGCTCTGTTTAAAATATCCTCAAAGGACTTTTCGGGCTTTTCAAAGTCTTCCTTTTCCGCTGTGCCTGTTTTAATATCCTCAACAGGAATTTCAAGAGGCTTCTCCTTCTTATCGAACGAATATTTCAGATCCTCAACGTTCATGCCTTTCTCCAGCAGATTGTCAAATTCCTTGGAATAGGCGTCGAAGAACTTGCTTTCCCCTGCTCTGTAATTGATAATGTTGTTCTGATTCTCTTTGTAGGCGTCATAAGCCTTCTTCTGATTTTCGTAGCTTTCCATTTCCTCCTTGAAGCCGCCGAAAATTGCATGAATAAAGCGCTTGAACCAGCTTGGCTTTGACGGCGGATTCATTTTCTGCTCGGAATTATCAATTTCGGAAAAGTCGTACCGTACCGCCTGACCGTCCTTTACGGACATTAAATTCGGGTCACCTAAGCACTTTTCATGGTTAATGAACTTTAAAGCAAGCTTCTCAAGGTTTTCCTTGCAATTTTCTTCGTCAAGGTCGTGTTCAATTCCACTTTCGGAATCAAGGGCAAGAGCCGTTCTGAAAAGCTCCACGGTATCCTCTGCGCTTGCCTTTGAATAGTCGATATTTCTGCCTGTCAGCGCGTTGAAAACGCTGTTCTGTGAACGGATTACCTCGTCAGGTGAAACATTATTGATGTTTTTGCTGTCAAGGCTTCTGATAAATCTCTTTTCTTCCTCGGTGAAGTTTACTTTAAGGTTTAACATAATTTCTCCTTTATCACATTTAATTCGGATTCTTTGTCATATTTTTCTCGTTCATAAGGTTGTCGTATATTTATACGCAGGAGCTTATTTTTCGTTACAGTAAATTATAATTTCATTGAAAGATTTCCGTGCAAAAAGAAAAACCTTGAAGAAAATCTTCAAGGTTTATGGTACACCTTCAGGGACTCGAACCCAGGACCCACTGATTAAGAGTCAGTTGCTCTACCAACTGAGCTAAAGGTGCAAATATGTATCGGCGTCTATCTATCTTTCCGGCTCGTTACCAAGCAAGTATTTTCGACGCAAGCGAGCTTAACTGCTGTGTTCGGAATGGGAACAGGTGGACCCTCGCCGCCATCAACACCGATTTTTTAAAACCCATTTCGATGAAATGGGTTTTATTTGGCTCCCGCTACTGGACTTGAACCAGTGGCATCATGATTAACAGTCATGCGCTCTACCGACTGAGCTAAGCGGG
>CAKSIR010000192.1 GCA_934462775.1 uncultured Ruminiclostridium sp. | reverse complement strand
AACAAAAAGCCCGTGCGGCGCTTGAACACGTCATAGAAAGGCGAACAAATCCCATAAACAAAAAAATCCCGCCGTTACACCAACGGCGGAATTTCATAAACGCATTAAACGGCGGAATTGCCTCAAGGCGCAGCCTTGTGTAACAAAACTCTTTTTTTACGAAATATGCAATAATAATATTAACTAACCTTTGTCCAAAACGCACATTGACAAGTATATTATAAATAGGTATAATGATTAGAGAGAATAAATTAGGTGGTGGAAGATTTGAAACAAAATAAATTCAGACGCAAAATTTACGCCTACCTTACCGTCATGAGCGGCGCGCCGCTTTTGGTGGATTTTATACTGTTTCTGTTTGCGGCTGACCCGTTCGGGCTGTTTTCCCATGAGCAGACGGCTGCTATTTTATATGTGGGAATTTCAGTTTCGGCGGTTTTGCTGCTGTTAGGACTGGCGCTTACGCAGATTTTTGCAAGCAAGTTTCTTGGTCCTGCAAAAGCGCTGCAGGATAAGTTCACGTCTGTTTTCTCCAAGGAGGAAATGGACGCAATTCAGCGCGTTTCACACGACGACATGGAGCTTGTGAAAAACTCCATTGACTATTTCTGCAACAAGACCGCGGAATCGAACAATACCGAGCGTGTTGCCGCCCAGGCAGCCGCTTCAATGAGCAACAGCAACGATATTTTCATTCTGTATCGCGACGATACGGACAATTTCAACTTCTATATACCCGAATATTGGCAGAAAACCTACGGCACAATCGAGATAAAGCCGCATGACAGGCTGGAAAATTACATTGCCGAGGAAAACCTGCCAATGCTGAGAAACTCGCTGCTGATGGTGAAAAGCAAGGCGGACCGCCGCTTTGGAATCGCCGTCCGCATGAAAGTAAATCAGCGCAGCACTATCTGGGTCAACATCAGATGCTGCTCAATTGCGGGCGAAAACGATAAAATCGTGGTTATGGGTACAATAATCGACGTTGACGTCAAGCGTCAGCTGGAAGCCGAAATAAACGAAAAGTACAATATGTACAAGTTTGTACTTGCGTCTGTACCGGATATTGTATACGAGGTTGACGTGCCGACCGGAAAATTCACTCTGCTGAATCCTGAGGCGTGGTATGATATGTTCGACGTGGACATCGACAGCGGCGACTTTGAGTCTGCCCGCCGTCCGTTCTGGGAAAAAATCCACCGCGACTACCGCGAGGGCTTCCTCGACAGATTCCTGCGCTACGACCACATTCTGCTGCTGCCCAACAAGAGCCTTACCTACGAGTACCGCGTTCTCAGCAAGAACAACGACTGGATTTGGGTCGAACACTCGGTAAAGGTTGTCCGCCAGTCCGAGGACGGCAAGCCGCTTAAGGTAATCGGCAGAATTTGCAACATAAACGAACGCAAGCGCCGCGAGTTCAAGCGGCTTTACCAGTCCGACCACGACGCGCTGACAGGCACATACCTCCGCTCGGCAATCCGCAGAAAGTTCGAGATGCTTGCCGCCGACAAAAACCACCCTGTAATAATCAACGTTGACGTAAAGGGCTTCCGCCACATTAACGAGCAGTACGGCGCGGAAATCGGCGACCAGGTGCTGCGCACTGTCGCGTCTGTACTGTGGAGCTGCCAGAAGGAGAATTGCTCCGTGGCAAGAGTGGGCAGCGATGACTTTATAATTTTCGTAAACGACAGAAACACCCTTGAAATCGAGCGTCTGGAAAAGGTCTGCGAAAAGATTGTGGACAGCTTCGCCGAGCCTATACGCATACAGAACCGCACTGTCAACGTGGCGGTTGCAGTGGGAATTGCATTCTGCGGCGAGGACGGCGAAACCTTTGACGACGTGTACACCTGTGCGCAGGCGGCAACGGAATATTCAGCTCAGCGCGGCGATAACCGCTACACGTTCTACACCGACGACATGGCTTCGCTGAAAAAAGCGCCGCCGCCGTTGGAGGACGATAGGTACGACAGCAACGAAATGCTGACGGCGATACACAATACAACGCGATAACGCAAAGCAGGCAAGCTTTGCAATACAGGCTTGCCTTTGCTTACTGTATAACGATGTATAATAATAGCATAAAACTACGCATAGTATAATCAAATGCAATACAGTTTGTATCTCAGCTGTGATAATATACGTTCAGTAGATAATATTTCCGCGAGGAATGCAATAACCCCTTGACTAACTGAATAAAGTGTGGTATACTTATACATTGTTAAAGCAAATATCGGGGTATGGCGCAGTTGGTAGCGCGCTCGTCTGGGGGGCGAGAGGTCGCGTGTTCAAGTCACGTTACTCCGACCAGCCCGACATATTGTCGGGTTTTTTTATTGGCTGAGTTATTACTGAGCGTATATTGATTGAGGATTATTACAAAGCGGATAAGTTTATGGACAGTCTGATTATGTTCCCGGCAATGCCCGAAATGTGGGCTGCGATTCTCATTCTTGTTTGCGCAGGCATGATGATTATGTCGTTTTCGTTCTATCTGCCTGTTTATATTCGTCTTTGGAAAGGCAAGGCTGCACCCCGGACTGCGTCCGGCGGCAATACCGAGCTTCGCTCGGACTATAATTAAACACTTTGTTTGCTGAAAGGGAGCGGTTGCTCCCTTTTTTTGTTTTTGGTTTAGATTTTTCAGTTTGTGAATAAGGGGGCTACTCGCCCCCTTGATAAGGTTGGATTAGATTATAAGGGAGCAATAAACCCCTCGTCCCATTCTTTGCTTGCCCAAAGAATGGGAGAAGAAAGGCAC
>CAKSIR010000191.1 GCA_934462775.1 uncultured Ruminiclostridium sp. | reverse complement strand
TCACAACAAAATCCTCGAAAAAGGTGCCGGTGGCACGTTTTTCGACACACTGATCCTCCCTTTATAACAAGGGAGGATTTTTTCATCTCTCCTTCTTAAAAAGCTTGCCGATTCCCACCAAAACAGGCATTGCCGCAGAAAATCCCACCGTTGCAAAAACATCACCCCAGTCGAGAACCTTCGTCCGAAAAACAGGAGCAAGCCAACCGCTGAATACCGCCAAAAGCATTATTCCCAGCGAAACCAGCACCGCAAGGATCAGTTTTCCGTTGTTTCTGTAATGCGCGTTGAACAATCCTCTGTTTTCGTCCTTGCACTCAAAAACAAATATAAGCTGCGACAGTCCCAATGTGCCAAGAGCGGACGTTCTTGCCGCTTCAATGTCGCCGTCGCACTTATAAATCACTGAAAAAGCGGCAAGGGTGCATATTCCGATGAACAAGCCGCGCATGATTATCCTGAAAAGCATTCCGCCTGCGAAAATGCTTTCGTCAGCCTTTCGGGGCGGCATATCCATTATCCTATCCCCGGCAGGCTCCATTCCGAGGGCAATTGCAGGAAGTCCGTCCGTAACCAGATTTATCAGCAAAAGCTGTATCGGCAGCAGCACAACCGGCATTCCAAGCAGCATTGCAAACAGCATGGTGAACACCTCGCCTATGTTGCAGGACAGCATATACCTTATAAACTTTCGGATATTTCCGTAAATGGTTCTGCCCTGCTCGACAGCGCTGACGAGGGTTGCAAAGTTATCGTCAAGCAGCACTATCTGCGCCGCTTCCTTGGTAACGTCTGTACCCTGAAGCCCCATTGCTACTCCTATGCTTGCCTCCTTGACGGCGGGAGCGTCGTTTACTCCGTCGCCTGTCATGGCAACGACTGCTCCCCTACGCTTGAAAGCGCGGACAATCCGCAGCTTATCCGCAGGAGAAACCCTCGCAAAAACCGCAATGTTCTTCAGCCGTTTGTCAAGCTGATCGTCAGTCATCAAACCAAGCTCCGCGCCTGTGCATACCTCGTTTCCGCGGCGGAAAATTCCCGCCTGCTTTGCAATTTCAAGAGCGGTGTTCTTGTGGTCGCCTGTGAGCATTACTATTTTTATGCCCGCTCTGTGACACTTTTTCACCGCAAGCTTTATTTCAGGCCGCAGCGGGTCGTTCATTCCCGTAAGCCCGATAAAAACGTATTCTCCGCCACCTGTTCGGTACGCGTAGGCAAGCGTTCTCAGCGCCTTGCCCGTCATTATGTCGAGAGCCTCGTTAATGCCGCTCCTGTCGGCAAAGGTAATATGCCTTACGCCGTTATCGGTTTGAATATGAGTGCATTTTCCCAGAACCACGTCAGGCGCTCCCTTCATAAAAGCGGTTCGCACTCCGTCCGTTCCCTGAACAATAACCTCCATAAACCGCGAATTGCTGTCAAAGGGAGTTTCGCTTATGCGCTTGTATTTTGAGACGTCAACCTCATTTTTCCGCGCAAGGTCAAGAAGAGCTATTTCCGTTGGGTCACCTGAACATTGCTTATCGTCAAGCACTGCATTGTTGCACAGCTTAGCGCATTGCAGCAGCATCAAATTCGCTTTTGCGCCTTTGTTCACTCTTGCGCTTTCGTGCAGGCTTTCACCTGTGTAAACCTGCATAACTGTCATTTTGTTCATTGTGAGAGTGCCTGTTTTATCGGTGCAGATAACGTTTGTACAGCCAAGGGTTTCAACGGAGTGAAGCTTATTTACAAGTGCGCGCTGCTTATAAATGCGCCTTACCGCAAGCGCAAGGCAGATAGTCACCGTTGCGGGAAGTCCCTCCGGGATTGCCGCTACCGCAAGAGAAATTCCCATAAACAGCATATCGAACACTTCATATCCGCGCAAAATTCCGCAAAGACTTACCAGAACACAAATAACAATGCAGGAAATACCGATGATTTTTCCAAGCTCGCCGAGTCTTTTTTGCAGCGGAGTCCTCTCCTCCTCAATTTCGGTAAGCATTCCCGAAACCATACCCATTTGGGTCGCCTTGCCTGTCGCAATAACCTCCGCTTCACAGTGCCCCTTAGTCATCACAGTGCCCATGTATACAGCGCCCTTCTGGTTAAGCCCGTTGCCCGAAATTTCCGAAACAGATTTGCTTACGGATATGCTTTCGCCTGTAAGCATCGACTCATCGCACTCTGCCGCCATGCCTGAAAGTATTTTGCAGTCGGCAGGAATTTTATCCCCCGCCTCAAGCACAACTATATCTCCACGCACTAATTTTTCCGTTTCAACGGACTGTATTTTTCCATCACGGTAAGCACGGGCGGCCGGAGCTGCAATACGCTTCAGCGCTTCAATGGTCTTTTCCGTGCGGTACTCCTGAATAAAACCAAGCAGAGCGTTCAGCACCACTATGATTATTATGGTAATTGCGTCGTATACCTCGCCCATCACAATGGAAATTACCGTTGCCGCAAGAAGTATCATCACCATTGCGTCCTTGAACTGCCCTGCAAAAATCAGCAGCGGACTTGTTTTTTTCTTTTCACTGAGCTTGTTGACGCCGTATTTTCTTAACCGTTCTTCGGCTTCCTTGGTCGTAAGTCCTTTCAAAATAATTCCTCCCTTGTCCGTTATAGTGAATTTTATGAGAAATTAAGCAATTTTAGACTATGGGAAGAAATTTACAAAAGGACTTGCTTTTTTATTTTTTTATGTTATGATTATATAAAAAGTTTTTGAGAGGTATTTATGACATATACAACCGATTTTGACGAATTATATAAACAGCTTGAATCAGCGGAGGTTAATCC
>CAKSIR010000190.1 GCA_934462775.1 uncultured Ruminiclostridium sp. | reverse complement strand
GACTTAGGGCGTTGCCCTAAGTACCCACCACCTTTTGAAAAAGGTGGACGAAAACTTTAAATTTGACTTTTTCGACAGTCTGAACTTTTTATTTGTCTTTTTTGACAAACTGAGCTTTTTAATCCTGTAAAAAGCCGAACTTCTTATTGCTTTTCCCGTTTTATTGTGATATACTTATTATAAATTATAAATGTTGAGAGGGAAATTATGAGTGCAGGCAAAAAATCCGGTAAAACGGCCAGCATTATTGGTGCCGTAATTATTTTTATTGTGTTTATCATCGCCGTCGTAAATGTATTCGTCGGATACTCCGACTATACCCCGATCCGCGACAGCACAGGCTGGGGCGAATTTGAGGGCAGAGAGTACGTTTCCGAAAAGCTCGGCTTTAAAATTGACTTCCACGGCTCGTGGGTAACGCAGAACGAGGACGACATTATCTCCGACATGGAGGTAAGCGAAAAAACCGAATACTATTCGGCTAACGAAAGCGGCTTCCGCCATATTATTCAGGCAGATACGCCTTATTCAACCCTTTACGTTGACGTTTTGGACAATTTCAGCTACTCGGATACAGACCTTTCGTCAGCGGCTTTCGACAGGGATTACGCTGATTACTACAAGTCGCTTTACGACGACCGCTACGGCGTTGACCCCTCGTACAGCACCATAAAGTCCGCCGAAACCACAGTTGGCGGCAAAAAGATGATGTACTGGATTTACGCATACAACATGGACGGTCTGGTCGGCGGCTATATCGACGCCTGCTTCAACAGCGGCGCTTCTCAGGGAATAAACGTTTACGGCTTCTTCAGCGAACAGCAGGGCGCCGAGGAGTCTATGGACATTGTGCTCCACAAGATTACAGCAGTTTAACAAAAAAACCGTCTGCAAATTGTGCAGAATTGCACTTGACATTGACGTTTATTTGTGTTAATATACAAGCATAATATAACCGATGAGCAAGGATAGTACCTCATTCAGAGCATTTACAGAGAGCTGTCGGGCGGTGTAAGACAGTAATGCGGTTTGGGAGAATGGGCTTGCGAGGGCAAACCGAGGGCGATTGCATTAGGGGCGACGGGGCTGACCGTTACATCAGAAAGCGCATGACAGTGCGTGAAAGAGTGCGTCACAAGACGAATTTAGGTGGTACCGCAGGAATATCTCCTGTCCTATTTATAGGGCAGGAGTTTTTTATTTTATATACCTCCTCACGCTTTCAAAATAACATTAAGCGGGCATTGCCCATTTGGAAAGGAATTTACCATGGAAAAGAACATCCCTTACAAAACTTATCTTGAAGAAAGCGAAATGCCGAAGCAGTGGTACAATGTACGCGCAGACATGAAAATCAAGCCTGCTCCGCTGCTCAATCCGGCTACACTGAAGCCCATGACCGTTGAGGAGTTATCCCCTGTTTTCTGCACAGAGCTTGCAAAGCAGGAGCTTGACAACGACACGGCTTTCATTGACATTCCGGACGAAATCCTTGATTTTTACAAAATGTACCGTCCATCTCCGCTGGTTCGTGCGTACTGCCTTGAAAAGGCTCTCGGCACGCCTGCAAAAATTTACTACAAGTTCGAGGGCAACAACACCTCGGGCAGCCATAAGCTGAACAGCGCTATCGCTCAGGCCTACTACGCTAAAAAGCAGGGCTTAAAGGGAGTTACCACCGAAACGGGCGCAGGTCAGTGGGGTACAGCCTTATCAATGGCTTGCGCATACCTTGGACTTGACTGCAAGGTGTTCATGGTTAAGTGCTCCTACGAGCAGAAGCCGTTCAGACGCGAGGTTATGAGAACCTACGGCGCTGACGTTACACCGTCGCCGTCAATGACGACCGAAATCGGCAAGAAGATTCTTGAAGAACACCCAGGCACAACAGGAAGCCTTGGCTGCGCAATTTCCGAAGCGGTTGAGGTCGCAACTCACACAGAGGGTTACAGATACGTTTTAGGCTCGGTACTGAACCAGGTGCTTCTCCACCAGTCGGTTATCGGTCTTGAATCCCAGAAAGCATTCCAGAAATTAGGCGTAAAGCCTGACATTATCATCGGCTGCGCAGGCGGCGGCTCCAACCTTGGCGGACTTATTTCGCCGTTCATGGGCGAAAAGCTGAGGGGCGAGGCTGACTACCGCTTTATCGCAGTTGAACCTGCGTCCTGCCCGTCATTCACAAGAGGTAAGTTCGCATACGACTTCTGCGACACAGGCAAGGTTTGCCCGCTCGCTAAGATGTACACATTAGGCAGCGGCTTTATCCCGTCCGCAAACCACGCAGGCGGCTTAAGATACCACGGCATGAGCTCCATTCTGTCCGAGCTTTACCACGAGGGCTTAATGGAAGCGGTCGGCGTTGAGCAGACCTCCGTATTCGCAGCAGCCGAGCAGTTCGCAAGAGTTGAGGGCATTCTCCCTGCTCCTGAGAGCAGCCACGCAATCAGAGTTGCAATTGACGAAGCGCTCAAGTGCAAGGAAACAGGCGAGGAAAAGACGATTTTCTTCGGTCTGACAGGCACGGGCTATTTCGACATGGTTGCTTACCAGAAGTACAACGACGGCGAAATGAAGGACTACATTCCGACAGACGATGACCTTGCCGTTGGCTTTGCAGGGCTGCCAAAAGTTGAGCTTTAATGGGGCTTTGCCCCACAAGGCTGCGCCTTGGGGCTGTTCCGAGCTGCGCTCGGGCTATAATTTAAAACTTGGTTTGCTGGGCTGCGCCCAGTGGCAATTCCGCCTTTTAATATGTTTTATGAAATTCCGCCGTTGGTGTAACGGCGGGATTTTTTG
>CAKSIR010000189.1 GCA_934462775.1 uncultured Ruminiclostridium sp. | reverse complement strand
AGAGCGTTATCCTCGCTTGGCGCGCACAGCCTTACCGTTCCTTCCTTAACGCCGTCGGTATTCTTTGCGGCGGTAAAATCGCGGTACTGAATCGAACGCGCTATGTCGATCAGATATGTATTGAACTGGTAGAAGAAGCCGCTGAGATACTGTGTGGGAGCAAGCTCGGGCATATTGTATGCGTCGCCGATTACCTTTACGCCGATTTTTTCGCAGTATTCAATTGCATAGGTATCTCCCGTGTAGCACATGATAACGTCGCAGCCCTGAGAAACAAGGTTGTCTATCGCCTGCTCGATTTCATCGTGGCTTTCGGGTCTTGCCCAGTTTACGCGGACGTTGGTTTTGGTTTCGGTGATTTCGGCAGCGCCTAAAATGTACGAGTCAATAACTGCATGAACGGTGTACATTCCGGGGTCTGCAACAACGCCTAAAATGTTTGACGTGCTGTTGTAAGCGGCAATTATTCCGCAAACGTTGGACGCCTGATAAAGCTCGCCTTCGAAAACGCTCAGGTTGGCAAGAGTGCTTCCGCCGCCGTAGCTGATGAATCTTGTATCGGGAGAATTTTTTGCCGACTTTTCAGCCGCGTTTGCGAAGCGGTTATTGCAGGAAACTATGACGTTGCATTTTTCCTCCTCTGTGAGGATTTCAACGGCTTTTTCAAAATCGCTGACCAGTACGTTTTCAATGTAGCAGGTTTCAACGCCAAGAGCCTTTTCCACCTGCTGACGGGCGATTTCAAAGATTGCGTTCAGCGTTCTCGATTCAGTGCTGCCGCTGTAAATAAAGCCCATCTTGACTTTTATTGGCTGATTAGGGTCGTTTGTACCGTCGGACTTTATTCCGTCTGAGCTTACACCGTCAGAGGAAACACCGTCGGAGCTTACGCCGTCGGAAGTGATTTCCTCCGTTCCGCCGCCGCAGGCGGTGAAACAGAAAATGCAGCATATAATTAAAAACATTGATAGAATTTTTTTCATATCGCACCTGTTATAAGTGATTATTTTATACTATTATATCATTTTCTATTGGAAAAGTACAGTCTTTTTGGCAAAGTTTTTCAGTTATTTTATAATTTCACAAAAATATCATAGAAAATGTTTTGATTTTTCAGAATAATGTGCTATAATAGCCTTAGATTCAAAATCGGATTCACCGATTTTGACCGCACTTTGTGCGGTTACGTTGCTTTGCAACTAATCTAATAATTGTCGGACAAGGCAAAATTTACATGAACATATAAATGGAAGGAACAGAAGAATGAAGAGAAGATTAGCCGCAATCTTAGCGGTAATTATTGCAGTATCATCACTTACAGCCTGCGGCGGCAATAACAATACCGATGTTGACAGCTCCGCGGCAGCGGGAACAACATCAGCGGACACCACTTCAGCCGCAACAACTACCGCTCCTCTTACGGAAGAGGATCTGAGCAAGGTGGTTGCATCGGTAAACAAGGACGGCGTTGACGCTGATTATTTCGACATCACTTATGGCGATTTCAACCGCGAATATCAGTTTTACTTAGGCAACTACGGCAAGGACGAGAGCAACGAGGACGACAAGGAAGTCTGCGAGCAGTACAGACGCTCTATTATCGAGTTTCTTACAACCGAAAGAATTACGCTCTACATTGCCGATCAAAAGGGACTTGGCGCTGACAGCCTGACCGAGGACGAGCTTGCTGAAATCAATTCCTCGGTTGAGGAAACTCTCGACCAGTGGTATTCAAGCTACGAGGAGGAAGCAAAGGCTGCCCTTGGCGATGAAGCGTCAGACGAACAGGTAAGAGAAAAGGAAATTGAGCTTTTCAACGCGTTCATGGAAAGCTGCGGACTGGACAAGGATATTTTCTACACATGGCAGAAAAACTCCACTGTTCAGGGCAAGCTGATGGAAAGCGAGCTTGCAGACGTAACCATAACAGATGACGATATTTCCCAGTTCATTGACGACACAGTTGCGGAAGCAAAGGAATGTTGGGAAACCGATCCCGCTACATTTGAATCCAACAGCACATATATGTCGGTTTACGTTCCTGAGGGAACAAGAAACATCAGGGAAATTCTGCTGAAATTCGGCGACGACGACATGATGGAGCTTTCAAAGCTGAGAAACAGCGGCACTGACGAGGACAACGAAACAGCAAACGAGCTTCGTGAAACCCTTGCCGACGGAAAGCGCAGCACAGCCGATGAAATCATCAAGCAGCTAGAAGAGGGCAAGAGCTTTGAAGAGCTTGCAGAGCAGTACAACGAGGATACAGCGGGCAATTATGAATTTGCGGTTGTTCCTAACTCCACCTTATGGAATCAGGAGTTCCAGGACGTTCTTGCAACTCTTGAAAATGTCGGCGACTACTCCGAGCCGATTGTAACAGACTATGGTCTGCTGATAATTCAGTACAGCTCCGACGCTGCAATTACCGATGAGGAGTGGGAAAGCCTCCGTTCGGACGCAAGAGAATATCTTGTATATCAGACAAAGCTGAGCAAGACAAACGACCTGCTCACACAGTGGAAAACAGATTATCCGTACACAATTGATTACGCGGCATTAAGACTGGAAGACCCCAACACGGTTTCATCGGACGGAACGGCAGACGCTGAATAAGACAAAGCCTCTCTGAAAACAGGGAGGCTTGTTCATATTTTTCAAAAACATGAACGTAAAATCCGACAAAATGCTATACAATTCTATTACAAACAGTAAAAACCGCTGCAATTTATACTCGTTGCAGCGGTCAGACTGTCGAAAAAGTCAAATTTAAAGTTTAGGTCAAGCCTTTTCAAAGGCTTGCAGGTTCTTAGGGCAGCGCCC
>CAKSIR010000188.1 GCA_934462775.1 uncultured Ruminiclostridium sp. | reverse complement strand
GACTTCTGCGGAAGTCGGCTTAGGGCTTTGCCCTAAGTACCCACCACTTTTTGAAAAAAGTGGACAAAAACTTTTAAGCCTGTCTTTGGGCGGATACCTGCTAAAATGCCGTACATAGGCTAATTTATGCTTACGGCAGCATCGGCGCGAGAGAGATTAGCCGACTTGATTTTTGCAGCGCTGACAATAAGACCTGACGGCGTATTGTCGCCGAGATGTTTAAACATAGGAAAAGTCCTTTTGCAAAAAATGAAGTTTTATGATAAAATAGAGTCTGAAAGGCAAAATAAACAAAAAAGGAGAAAGCGGTATGAAAGCAATAATTCTGGGCGATGGACCTGCGGGAATTTCCGCAGCCTTGTATATTGTGAGGGGCGGCATTGACACTGTTGTTATTTCAAAGGGGGCAGGCGCTCTTGAAAAGGCTGAAAAAATAGAAAACTACTACGGTTTTGCAGAGCCGCTCAGCGGCAGCGAGCTTTACAATAACGGCAGAAAAGGCGCTGAGAGGCTTGGCGTGAAGCTGATAAACGACGAGATAACCTCCATAGACTGGAACGGCAGCTTTGTGCTTACGGGGGTTGACAGCGAATACAAGGCAGACGCGGTTGTGCTTGCAACCGGCTCTCCGCGGAAAACTCCTGCCATAAAGGGAATAACCGAGCTTGAGGGCAGGGGAGTAAGCTACTGCGCCGCCTGTGACGCATTCTTTTACAAAGGAAAGGACGTGGCGGTCATTGGCTCAGGCGAGTTCGCGCTGCATGAAGCTAATGCGCTTGCGCCGCTGGTAAGCTCGGTAACTGTGTGTACAAACGGCGAAAGCACCGACATAAAGCCCGACGGAAAAATAAAGGTAAATACTGAAAAAATCGCGGAAATATGCGGTACGGAGCACGTTGAGGGAGTTGTCCTTGCAAACGGCGAAAAAATCGGCGTAAGCGGTGCTTTTATCGCTCTCGGCGTTGCGGGAAGCGCTGCCTTTGCCCGCAAAATCGGCGCATTTACCGATGGGAACAGGATAACCGTTGACGAAAACATGATGACCAACGTACCGGGACTTTTTGCCGCAGGCGACTGCACAGGCGGACTTCTTCAGGTGTGCAAGGCGGTTTACGAGGGCGGCAAAGCGGGAACAGAGACTGTTAAATTCCTCAGAAAAGCTGAAAAAACCTTGTAAAGACGCGGGAAAAGTAGTATAATTAAGGAAGTAATAAACACAAAGGCGGTTTTGATATGACAAACGACAATCTGGCTATGCTTTGTGACTTTTACGAGTTCACAATGAGCAACGGCTATTTCAAAAACGGATTTTACAAGCGCAACACTTATTTTGATGTGTTTTTCCGCTCCGTTCCCGATAACGGCGGCTTTGCCATTGCGGCAGGTCTTGAGCAGCTGATTGAATATATTGAGGAGCTGCACTTTACGCCTGAAGATATAAAGTATCTCCACGACAAGGGCTTGTTTGACGATGAATTTCTTGCTTACCTTGCGGATTTCAGATTTACCGGCGATATTTACGCTGTTCCGGAGGGAACTCCTGTTTTTCCGAATGAACCTATTCTTACGGTAAAGGCTCCTGCCATCGAGGCGCAGCTTATCGAAACGTTTACGCTGCTGACACTTAACCACCAGTCGCTTATTGCGACAAAAGCAAACCGCATTGTCCGCGCCGCAAACGGCAGAGCGGTGCTTGAGTTTGGTTCAAGACGCGCTCAGGGCGCAGAGGGAGCAGTTGACGGCGCAAGAGCTGCGTTTATCGGCGGCTGTGCGGGAACAGCCTGCGTGCTGACTGACCGAAAATACGGCGTGCCTGCTTCGGGAACAATGGCTCACGCATGGGTGCAGATGTTCGACACCGAATACGACGCGTTCAAGACCTATTGCGAGCTTTATCCGCACAACGCGGTGCTGCTTGTGGACACCTACTCAACGCTGAAAAGCGGCGTGCCTAACGCTATTAGGGCGTTCAAGGAGGTGCTTGTTCCTAAGGGAATAACCGAATTCGGAATCCGCCTTGATTCGGGAGATATTGCATATCTTTCGAAAAAAGCGCGCAAAATGCTGGACGACGCAGGGCTTACCACCTGCAAGATAGTTGCGTCAAACGCTCTTGACGAGCATCTTATACGCGACCTTTTCATGCAGGGAGCGCAGGTTGATACATTCGGCGTAGGCGAGCGCCTTATTACCGCCAAAAGTGAATCGGTTTTCGGCGGCGTTTACAAGCTTGCCGCAATAGAGGACGAAAACGGAACGATTATCCCGAAAATCAAGGTCAGCGAGAACATCAGCAAGATTACAAATCCGCATTTCAAAAAGGTCTACCGTCTTTTCGACAACGAGAGCGGCAAGGCGATTGCCGACCAGCTTTGCGTTTACGATGAAACTATCGACGACAGCAAGGAGCTGATAATCTTCGACCAGAACGCCACATGGAAAACCAAAAAGCTTACCAATTTTACTGCCAAGGAGCTGCTGGTTCCTGTTTTCCTGAACGGCAAAAAGGTTTATGAAAGTCCCGACATTCACACTATTCAAAAGTATTGCGCAGAGCAGCTTGAACTGCTCTGGGACGAAGTAAAACGCTTTGAAAATCCGCATAATTATTATGTTGACTTGTCTGAAAAGCTGTGGAATATCAAGCACGTTCTGCTTTCCACCGTCAGCGGATAATCAGCGAGGCTATGCGAAAAAGCTAAGGCGTTAAACTGAGTATGCATAGGAAAGCCCCCGCTCTTTTGAGCGGGGGCTCAATGCGTCGAAAAACGTGCCACCGGCAACTTTTTCGAGGATTTTGTTGCGAAAATTTTTCACTTGTGGGGCGCTTT
>CAKSIR010000187.1 GCA_934462775.1 uncultured Ruminiclostridium sp. | reverse complement strand
ATTATAGCCCGGGCGAAGCCCGGTATAGCCTCCCGGTGCAACCGGGTTAGAGGGTTGCCTTGTGGAACACCTTTTTCCCTTTGCGGATAACAACAAAATCCTTAATTTCGATTAGGGTGTTGGAATCCTCGATTTTTACGTCGTCAACGGCAATACCGCCGCCGCTGACGAGGTTTCTTGCCTCTCGCTTGGACGGAGCGAGCTTTGTTGCGCAAAGCAGGTCGAGAATACCGATTTTGCCGTCTGTGAGCAGCTCGGCGGGAATTGCCGTTGTAGGCATATTGTCAGCGTGTCCTGCGCCGCCGCCGAAGATTTCAGCCGCAGCCGCCTTTGCCTTTTCAGCCTCCTCCTTGCCGTGAACAAGCTCTGTAAGCTCGTATGCGAGGATTTCCTTAGCCTTGTTAAGCTGAGCGCCCTCCCAGCTTTCCATCTCGTTTATCTGCTCAAGCGGCAGGAATGTGAGCATCTTAATGCACTTCATAACGTCCGCGTCGCCAACGTTTCTCCAGTACTGGTAGAACTCGAACGGGCTGGTCTTTTCGGGGTCGAGCCATACTGCGCCCTTTTCGGTCTTGCCCATTTTCTTGCCCTCGCTGTTGAGGAGCAGGGTGATGGTCATTGCGAATGCGTCCTTGCCCAGCTTCTTTCTGATAAGCTCGGTGCCGCCCAGCATATTGGACCACTGGTCGTCGCCGCCGAACTGCATATTGCAGCCGTATTTCTGGTACAGCATATAGAAATCGTAGCTCTGCATGATCATGTAGTTGAATTCGAGGAAGGTCAGACCGCGCTCCATTCTCTGCTTGTAGCACTCGGCGGCAAGCATTTTGTTCACGCTGAAGCAAGCGCCGACTTCTCTTAAAAGCTCAACGTAGTTCAGTCCCATGAGCCAGTCGGCGTTGTTTACCATAATCGCCTTGCCCTCGGAGAAGTCGATAAAGCGGCTCATCTGCTTCTTGAAGCAGTCGCAGTTGTGCTGAATGATTTCGGGAGTGAGCATTTTGCGCATATCGTTCTTGCCCGACGGGTCGCCGATCATGCCTGTGCCGCCGCCGATAAGGGCGATAGGCTTGTTGCCTGCCTGCTGTAAGCGCTTCATAAGGCACAGCGCCATGAAGTGTCCAACGTGCAGCGAGTCGGCTGTGGGGTCAAATCCGATGTAGAAAGTCGCCTTTCCCTGATTTATCATGTCCCTGATTTCTTTTTCGTCAGTTACCTGGGCAATAAGTCCGCGGGCAACCAGTTCGTCGTATAGTTCCATTGTTTTTCTCCTTTTATCGGTTATTTTTTGCTTTTACAAGTCTGTAAATTCCGTATATTCCCTGCACAAGGGCGTTGAGCGCAGGCGGTATCGCGAATATCAGCAGCATTCCGAAGCAGATATTTCTGCCAAGGTTAGGCAGTCCGCCAAGTCCAGTAGAATCCACGGGATAATACGGCAGGAGCAGGTCGATTGCTATTGCGGCGGAAATAATCAAGAAGAATGTGCCGATGATATAGGAAAGCGTCCCCGCAAGCCGTGAAAGGCTGAGCTTTTTCGCAATATTCCCCGAAACAAAGCCAAGGGTTATCGCCCCAAAAATTTCAGCTATCACGCCCGTAATAAACAGCTCTAAGCTGAATCCGTACAAAAACAGCACCGACAATCCGTACAGTGCAGCCTGAACCAGAATCCCTGCCATAAAAAAGCAGGCAATTTTCAGCGCCTTCATCTGTTCCTCCTAACAAAAAAGTCCCCTGCATAATGCAGAGGACGTGTGAACGTGGTACCACCTCAATTTATCTGCGGCAAAATGCGACAGACCTTTCCGCTGTAACGGGCTTACCCGTGTTTCCTTGCGCATAGCTTTTTCGGAAACCTGCTCCGGAGGGTATTTCATAGCTGTGCAAGTGCCTTTTTCCACCGCCAAAGGCTCTCTGTGACTTTGCGCTCAGTTACTAATATTTCTCCGTCATCGCTTTGAATATGATACTATCTTAGCATAAAAATATGTCTTTGTCAAGGTTATGGTTGTATTTTCTCCGCTTTTGTGGTAAAATGTTTTCGGTATTATTGCGGAGCTTGCGAAAGGAATTATACAGAATGTCTATTTTTGATATATTTAAACAAATTGAAAACGAACGCACACCTCAGGGGCCTGTTGAATTTATAATTGTCGGGCTTGGAAACCCCGGCACAAAGTACGAAAACACCCGCCACAACATGGGGTTCATGGCGATTGACACTCTTGCGGAAAAGGTTGGCGCGGACATAAAGAAGCTGCGTTTCAAGTCCCTTACTGCGGAGGCGGTAATCGGCGGCAAAAAGGCGCTGCTTATGAAGCCCACAACGTTCATGAACAACAGCGGCGAGGCGGTGGTTGAGGCGCTGAATTTCTACAAGCTGACAACGGAGCAGCTGTTGGTGCTGTACGATGACATCAGCCTTGACGTCGGCAAAATGCGTATCCGCGGCAAGGGCAGCGCAGGCGGCCACAACGGCATAAAGAGCATAATCTACCTTACAGGCAGCGACGTTTTCCCCCGCATAAAGATGGGCGTCGGGCAGAAGCCGAACAAGGACTACGACCTTGCGGACTGGGTTTTAGGGCATTTCCCAAAGGAGCAGGGCGAAGCCTTGGAGCAGGTTTTCGACAACGCAGCGGCGGCAGCGGAGCTGATAGTGAACGGCAAAATCACTGATGCCATGAACAAATACAACTAACCCGATTGCATCGGGAGGCTGTTCCGAGCTTCGCTCGGCAAGGCTGCGCCTTGAGGCTGTTCCGAGCTTCGCTCGGACGGTGTAATTTAAAACTTGGTTTGCTGAAAGGGAGCGGTTGCTCCCTTTTTTGTTTTTGTGTGAAATTTGCACTCGGTGGGTAAGGGGGCTGCTCGCCCCCTTTAATTTTGTTTATGGAGATTAAAGCCGAGCAATAAACCC
>CAKSIR010000186.1 GCA_934462775.1 uncultured Ruminiclostridium sp. | reverse complement strand
GGGCGCTGCCCTAAGAACCTGCAAGCCTTTGAAAAGGCTTGACCTAAACTTTAAATATAACTTTTTCGACAGTCTGAAACCTCCGTACAAAGTACAGAGGTTTCATGCCTATATATTATTTGTATATAGCTGCGATTTTCTTGTCCTTAAATTTACATTCCATTCTGTTGTACCAGTCGCCAATATCCCAAAGCATTGGGCAGAATCCGTATTTATCGCATATTTCAAGCATACTCTTGAAGAACTTGTCGGTACCCTCCTTTGCAACGTATCTGTTGCCCTTTTTAATGGTACCTACGCCGTATTCGCCGATAACAACGCCGTAGCCTGCGTCAGAGAATTTCTTCATCTGTGAAAGTGAAGCTTCCATTTCCGCAATGTCGTCCTTTGTTCCCCAGCTTGCCTGATAGCCCCAGCTGTTGTTAGGGTCGGTTGCGATGCAGTATGTAGACGGATCGTAGTAGTGAACGGAAATCAGCAGGTGATTGTCGATTTTATCTGTCGGCATCTTGAATTTCTGATCGCAGGTTTTCTGGATGTTGGTGTTTACGCCTGCGATAAGGAGGAATCTTTCTCCGTTTTTGCCGCCGCTTGCTCTTACAATGTCAACGAATTTCTGATTGATTTCGTTTACCTTTTCATACATTTTTTTTACACCAAGGAGCTTAAAGCCGTCGTCGCCAAGCTCCTCGTTGGCTGATTCAAAAATAAGCTTGTCAGAATAATCCTTATAGTGGTCGGCAATCTGAGTCCACATTGCTGTGTACTTTTTCATTGCCTCCTTCTGAGTGGATTCGCTCTTTGCACCGAAATCCTTCCACCAGCCGCCATCCCAGTGAATGTTGATAATGCAGTACATATCGTTATCAAGCACATAGCCCACAATTTCGTCAATACGGTCGAAGTAATCGTTTGAAATTGTGTACTTGCCGTCGTCTGACATAAGGTTTGACCACGCAACAGGAACGCGGACAGAGCCGAAGCCTGCGTCCTTGATTCCGTCAATGGAAGCCTTGGTAGTAACATAACGCTGCCATGCAGTTTCGCAGTCTGTTACGGTAGGGTTTTCTTTCCATGTTGGAGCGGTAGCCTCCATGGTGTTGCCTAAATTCCAGCCGTTGCCCATTTCGTTTGCAACGTCAATTGCGGTCTTAGACGCGGTAATTTTTACGTTGACTGCCGATGAAGCCTTGCCTGCGGCGTATTTGCCGTTTGTCTTTACAAGAGCCGCTACCTTGAACTTCTGCGTGCCGCCCGAAAGGTTTTTAACAGTAGCCTTTGCGCCGCTTACGTTCTTTACCTTGACATACTTCTTTGAGGAGCTGTCGTATTTGTAGACGCGATATGCGTCTGCGCCGTCAACCTTGTCCCATGTGAGGACAACTGATGTGCCTGTCGCCTTTGCTTTAACGTTCTGAGGAGTGCCTACGTCAGCCGTTGCTGCCGCTGCCTCAATGGCAAACATTCCGAACGGGTCAAGCTCGCCGCCGGGGATTGCCGCCCCTGCAAAAATGAACAATGCCATTAAAATTGAAATAATGCGTTTTTTCATATTTATACCTTCCTGATTTATTTGCCTGCAAACGTTTACAAGCTGTTGTATCAAGTATATCGTATATTGAAAAAAAAATCAAGTGTTATTTTGACCAAAACGGCATAATGGCAGAATAGTGCTGAAAGTTGGCGCAAAAATACAATGAATATTGACTTGCGGCGGTTAAAGTGATAAAATGAAAGCACCGTTTTACAGAAAGGAAATGCAGAATGAACAAAAAGGATCTGGCTCAGATAAAGAGAAATTTCACCGAGGCAAGCAGCTTCATGACGCTCAACCATGTGCTTTGCGCGTTCGTTGACGCTGATAAAAATATAGTTTACTCCAAGCATCAGCTTCACGGCATAATGCCTGCGGAGGAAGCGGAAATTATCATGGACACGCTTAAAAAAAGCATAAGCGGCAGCATGGGCAAATCCATGCTTGAATTTGAGTTCGGCAAGGAAGCCTACGAGGAGGACGGTGCGCAGGAGATTTTGTACCGGACAATGCGTTCAAAGCTGCTTGACGATGAACAAAATCAGCGCTTTCTTGAGCAGATAACCAAGAATATACAGTACGAATCCACCTTTGCGGTTTTTGCAGGCCACTTTACATACGACGTTATGACAAAGGACAAGAACAATGAGGAGCTTGATGTTTCGGAATCACAGTTCAACTTTATTGTAACAGCAATCTGTCCTGTTGAGATTGCCGACGACGCTCTTGTTTACGATGATATAGAGAACAGCCTTTTCAAGAAGCACAACACCGACCGCATAGTCAGCAGAACTCCCTCGGACGGCTTTATGTACCCGGCGTTCAGCGAAAACGCAGCCGATGTAAACAAGGTGCTTTACTACACGAAATCCGCCAAAAAGCCAAATGTTTCCATTATTGACGATGTACTGGGCTGTCGGTTCACAATGACTGCCAACGATGAAAAGGAAACATTCCGCAGAGTGCTCAACGATGTTGTCGGTGATGAGCTTGACTATACGGTAATAACCAAAGTCAACGAGAAAATCAAGGAAGTGATTGATGAAAACAAATATGACGCCGACCTGCCGTCAATTGACGACATTAAGCTGAGGGATATACTGTATGATGTCGGGGTAAGCGATGAAAAGCTTCAGACGGTGCATAAGGTTTACAAAGATAACGTAGGCGAAAAGCCGCTGACAGCCCAGAATCTTGTTTCGTCAAAGACGGTGGTTGCAACTCCCGAAATCACCATTAACATCAGCAAGGAAGCCACAGAAAAAATCAGAACCAGCGTTATTGAGGGCAGAAGGTGCCTTGTTATCGACCTTGACGACCCGCAGATAATGATTAACGGACTTCCTACAACGGTCACGGATTAAAACAACGGCATATCACAAAAAAGTGATGTGC
>CAKSIR010000185.1 GCA_934462775.1 uncultured Ruminiclostridium sp. | reverse complement strand
GTTTATTGCTCCCTTGTAATCTAATCCAACTCTATTAAGGGGGCGAGTAGCCCCCTTACTCACAAACTAAAAAATCATAGCCTGGGCGAAGCCCGGTATAGCCTCAAGGCGCAGCCTTGCAGCCTTGTTTTCGCAGTTTTTCACCGAAAAACTCCATAACCCCCAATGGAATGCCCCTCTTTTTGTCTGAAAAGTCCGAACGAGCGGAAGAACGCGCGATATTTTCTACTGGAAATAATTTATTTCCTGTGCTATTATTAAAATAAAGAAAACAAGGAAATGCCGACCGATTCGGCGCAACGGAAAGGACGAAAAAATGGCACTATTTCAAAAACAAGCAACCGAGAAAACCCTCAACCGCGTTGTTGAGCTGCCGACAACCGCAATTGCCGCAAACCCCGCGCAGCCGCGGGTAATCTTTGACGACTACGAGCTGAGCCAGCTTGCGGTTTCAATCAAGCAGAACGGCATTTTGCAGCCCCTTACCGTCCGCCGCAGGGACAAGCTTACATACGAGCTTATCGCAGGCGAACGGCGGCTTCGGGCGGCAAAGCTGGTGGGAATTGACAGCGTTCCGTGCATAATCATTGACGCAACAACCGAGAGTTCGGCGGTGCTTGCCATATTGGAGAACATCCAGCGCTCCGACCTGAACTACATGGAGGAGGCTTACGCAATCAAAAACCTCATTGAGTATTACGGCATCACGCAGGAAAACGCGGCTGCGAAGCTGGGCGTTGCTCAGTCGACTATCGCCAACAAGCTGCGGCTGCTGAAGCTGACCGAGGAGGAAAAGGCGGCGGTGCTGCGGTATCATCTGACCGAGCGGCAGGCGAGAGCGCTGCTGAAGCTGCCCGACGGAACGAGGGTGGCAGCCGTTGAGAAAATCGCCGCGGCGCAGATGAACACTGCGCAGACGGACAGGTTCATTGAGGAGCTGCTAAGCGGCAAGCCCAAGCCAAAAAAGCACAGCTGGGCGTTTCGCGCGGTGAGCCTTTACGTCAACACCATCAACCACACCATTGACAGCATGAAGCAGGCGGGCATAAAATGCGAAGCAAGCAGGAACAAAACCGATGACTTTATCGAATATTTCGTGAAAATTCCGCTGAGATAATGTTCACCGTGCTGTCGAAATGTGAACAAAAATCCCGTTTGTGCATATTTTTGTTCCACGTGGAACAAAATAAATCGGTAAACCCCTTATTTTTTATGAAAAGGGGTTTATTTTTTTTATTCGGTGTGGTATAATTGAATAGTAAAACTGAAAGTATATTTTAAAAAGGAGAGAGCAGATTGTCCACAATTATCTCCATTGTAAACCAAAAAGGCGGCGTTGCAAAGACCACTACCGCCATAAATTTAAGCGCAAGCCTTGGCGCAATGGGCAAAAAGGTGCTTATCGTTGACCTCGACCCTCAGGGAAACGCCACGACAGGCTACGGAATAAAGAAGAAAACCCTTGAAAAGACTACATACGACGTTGTAATGGGGGAAGTTCGTCCTGCCGAGGCGATAATCAGAACCGAGTTCAAGAACGTGTCAATAATGCCGTCAACTCCGTCCCTTGCCGAGGCTGAGATAAGGCTGCCGAACTTCGACAACAAGACGCTGCAGCTGAAAAAAGCCCTGCTGCAAATCAAGGACAGCTACGACATTATAATAGTAGACTGCCTGCCGTCATTGGGAGTGCTGGCGCTGAACGGACTTTCTGCGGCTGACCAGGTGATAATTCCCATGCAGTGCGAACCGTACAGCCTTGAGGGCGTTGCCGAGCTGCTGAAAACAGTCAAGAAGGTCAAGGCGACCAGCAACCGCAACCTTCAGATAATGGGCATTGTGTTCACCATGCTTGACAAGCGCCTTACGGTAAACCGCGAGGTTATGATGTCAATAAAGGCGAATTTCCCGGAGGACATCATCTTCAAGACGGAAATTCCGAGAAACGTTAAGATTTCAGAGGCACCGAGCCACGGCGAGCCTATCATGTACTACGACCCGACTTCAAAGGGCGCGGAGGCGTATAAGCGCCTTGCCAAGGAAGTGCTGAACAAGATAAAGAAGTTATCCGAAATGCTGTAAGAAAGGGGAATAAAGTTGGCGAGAAAATCAAATTTAGGCTCTATGATGGATAGTATATTCGACGATGACGACGCAGGTTTATTCGGCGATGTGCCGCAGACGCTGTCAACGCTGAAAATAGGCGACATTGAGCCGAACAAGTCACAGCCCCGTAAGGACTTCAACAACGAGGCTTTGCAGGCTCTTGCGGACTCAATAATCGAGCATGGCATCATTCAGCCCCTTACCGTAAGGCCAATGGCGGACGGCAGGTCGTACCAGATTGTCGCAGGCGAAAGGCGCTGGAGAGCTGCAAAGATTGCAGGGCTGACGGAGGTTCCCGTAAGGATAATGGAGCTTTCGGACGCGGAAACGGCTGAAATTGCGCTGATTGAGAATTTGCAGCGCGAGGACCTGAACCCGATTGAAGAGGCAATGGGCTATCAGCAGCTTATGGACGCCTATTCAATGCGGCAGGAGGACGTTGCAAAGAGAGTGGGCAAGTCCCGTTCGTCGGTTGCAAACGCGCTGAGAATAATGCAGCTGCCTGCCGAGGTAATTGCACTGGTAAAGGACGGCGAGCTTTCGACAGGTCATTGCAAGGCGATTCTGTCGGTAAACGACCAACTAAAGCAGATAACGCTTGGCAAGAAAACCGTCGCGGAGGGACTGAGCGTAAGAGAAACCGAGCGGCTTGCAAGGCTGATGAATCAGGGAGAAAAGCCCGAAAAGGCTAAACCGAAAAAGGATGTGTTCCTTGTGGAGGCGGAAATTTCCCTGACCGAACGAATCGGCAAGCCTGTTGCAATCAAGAAAGGCAAGGACAGATACAGCCTTTCAATCGACTGCAAAACAGAGGACGAGCTGAAAGA
>CAKSIR010000184.1 GCA_934462775.1 uncultured Ruminiclostridium sp. | reverse complement strand
ACTTAGGGCGCTGCCCTAAGAACCTGCAAGCCTTTGAAAAGGCTTGACCTAAACTTTAAATTTGTCTTTTTCGACAGTCTTAGCCCCTGCCGAAAAGCGGGGGCTTGTCTGCCGCAAATGCCTATATATACAAATTACAATGTAATCTTTGTACAGATTATGAGAAATTTATGTTATTTTTAAAAAAATTTAAAAAACTACTGGAAATTTACCTCGCTATCTGTTATAATAAAAACACTGGGCAAGTGTGCGCCTGTTTGCGCATTATGAATGTTACCTGCTGTAAAACTCGCTGAGGATTATACGGAGAGTAGCGGACAAGCTTGCCAAAAAACAAATTTTAGGAGGATTACCCCAATGGCAAAAAAGTATTGCTATCTTTTTTCCGAAGGCAACGCTGATATGAGAGAGCTCCTCGGCGGTAAAGGTGCTAACCTTGCTGAGATGACAAACATCGGTCTGCCTGTTCCACAGGGCTTTACAATTACAACAGAGGCCTGCACACAGTACTATGAAGACGGCAGAAGGATCAACGACGAGATCTTTGCTGAAATCAACGAATACATCGGCAAGATGGAAGAAATCACAGGCAAGAAGTTCGGCGACAAGGAGAATCCGCTTCTCGTTTCCGTTCGTTCAGGTGCCAGAGCTTCAATGCCTGGTATGATGGATACAATCCTTAACCTTGGTCTTAACGAAGACGTTGTTGAAGTTATGGCTAAGAAGTCCGGCAACCCAAGATGGGCTTACGACTGCTACAGAAGATTTATCCAGATGTACTCCGACGTAGTTATGGAAGTTGGTAAGAAGTACTTTGAAGAGCTTATCGACGAAATGAAGAAGGAAAAGGGCGTTACACAGGATATCGACCTTGACGCTAACGACCTCAAGAAGCTTGCTGAACAGTTCAAGGCTGAATACAAGGAAAAGATCGGTCAGGACTTCCCAACTGATCCTAAGGAACAGTTAATGGGCGCTGTTAAGGCTGTATTCCGTTCATGGGACAACCCGCGTGCTAACGTTTACCGCCGCGACAACGATATTCCATATTCATGGGGTACTGCTGTAAACGTACAGTCAATGGCATTCGGCAACATGGGTGACGACTGCGGTACAGGTGTTGCATTTACCCGTGACCCTGCAACAGGCGAAAAGAAGCTCATGGGCGAATTCTTAACAAACGCACAGGGCGAGGACGTAGTAGCAGGTGTTCGTACACCAATGCCAATCGCTCAGATGGCTGAAAAGTTCCCTGAAGCTTTCGAGGAATTCAAGAAGGTTTGCAAGACTCTGGAAGATCATTACAGAGATATGCAGGATATGGAATTCACAGTTGAAAACAAGAAGCTCTATATGCTCCAGACTCGTAACGGTAAGAGAACAGCTCAGGCTGCTCTCAAGATTGCCTGCGACTTAGTTGACGAGGGTATGAGAACCGAACAGGAAGCTGTTCTTATGATCGACCCACGTAACCTCGATACACTTCTCCACCCACAGTTCGACGCTAAGGCATTAAAGGCTGCTACACCAATCGGCAAGGGCTTAGGCGCTTCTCCTGGTGCTGCTTGCGGTCAGATCGTTTTCACAGCTGAAGACGCTGAAAACTGGAAGGCAAACGGCAAGAAGGTAGTTCTCGTTCGTCTTGAAACATCACCTGAGGACATCACAGGTATGAAGGCTGCTCAGGGTATCCTCACAGTTCGCGGCGGTATGACATCTCACGCAGCCGTGGTTGCTCGCGGTATGGGTACTTGCTGCGTATCAGGCTGCTCCGAAATCGCTATGGACGAAGCTAACAAGAAGTTCACACTTGCAGGCAAGGAATTCCACGAAGGCGACTGGATCTCCATCGACGGTTCAACAGGTAACATCTATGACGGCGTTATCCCGACTGTTGACGCTACAATCGCAGGCGAATTCGGCAGAATCATGGCTTGGGCTGACAAGTACAGAGTATTAAAGGTTAGAACAAACGCAGATACACCTGCTGACGCTAAGAAGGCTCGTGAATTAGGCGCTGAAGGTATCGGTCTTTGCCGTACAGAACATATGTTCTTCGAGGCTGACAGAATCGCTGCTTTCCGTGAAATGATCTGCTCCGATACAGTTGAAGAAAGAGAAGCTGCTTTAGCTAAGATCGAACCAATGCAGCAGAGCGACTTCGAAAAGCTTTACGAAGCTCTCGAGGGCAACCCTGTTACAATCCGTTTCTTAGACCCGCCGCTTCACGAATTCGTTCCGACAGAAGAAGCTGACATTGAAGCTCTCGCAAAGGCTCAGGGCAAGTCTGTTGAAACAATCAAGAACATCATCGCTTCCCTCCACGAATTCAACCCAATGATGGGTCACCGCGGATGCCGTCTTGCAGTAACATATCCTGAAATCGCAAAGATGCAGACAAAGGCTGTTATCAAGGCTGCTATCAACGTTAAGAAGGCTCATCCTGACTGGACAATCGTTCCTGAAATCATGATCCCGCTGGTTGGCGAGGTTAAGGAATTAAAGTTCGTTAAGAACATCGTAGTTGAAACAGCTGACGCAGTTATCGCTGAAGCAGGCGTTGACCTCAAGTACGAAGTTGGTACAATGATCGAAATCCCAAGAGCTGCATTAACAGCTGACGAAATCGCTAAGGAAGCTGAATTCTTCTGCTTCGGTACAAACGACCTTACACAGATGACATTCGGTTTCTCCCGTGACGACGCAGGCAAGTTCTTAAACGCTTACTATGACGCTAAGATCTTCGAAAACGATCCGTTCGCTAAGCTGGATCAGGTTGGCGTTGGCAAGCTTATGGAAATGGCTGTTAAGCTCGGTAAGGCAACACGTCCTGATATGCACCTCGGTATCTGCGGCGAGCACGGCGGCGACCCGACATCTGTTGAGTTCTGCCACAGACTTGGTCTGACATACGTTTCCTGCTCACCGTTCAGAGTTCCGATTGCAAGACTTGCTGCTGCTCAGGCTGCA
>CAKSIR010000183.1 GCA_934462775.1 uncultured Ruminiclostridium sp. | reverse complement strand
GGATATCTTTTATGCAATTTAGCAGCCTTCATAGCTAATAAAACAGTTTTTCCACTACCAGCAAGTCCTCTAATACGTTCAGATTTATCCGTTATTGTTAAACTTGCTTTCATTTGTTCTAAATCGAACTGAGAAATTTTTTGTTCGTTTAGAACTATTGCCTCTTCCATATTTTGAGCAGGTTCGTCCACATATGAATTTGTAGTCTTATTTATAATATTAGCATTTTGTATTATACTTGTTAAAAGCTCATAATCATTTTTGGATAAATCAGATTTATTAAAAGACAAATGGCGATTTCCACAAATAACTTTTTCGTTTGATTTGAGTTTTACATTCTTAAAAACCGAATCGTTTAAAATATACGGAAAAACATAAAAAGTATTTATGATTATTTCTTCATCAAATTCATTTAAAGGGTCTTCTATACGACTTTTAACTTTATGAACATAATTCTGAAAATTTAAAAATTTCGACCTTTCCTTCTTGCCATTTATTTCCCAAAACTTTAGTTCTACCTTTGTTAATTCACAATCTTGATATTCAAACACCTTAACAAATATCAATCCATACTTTTCAGATAAAAGCGTAAATGTAGGCAACTCATTTCCTTCAGTCCTTAATTCTGGTTCCCTATATAGCCATAATCCTTCTACACCATTTACTAATGGCTCAATTTCACTTTGTACGCTTTTAGCGGCATTATCTTTTTCATACAAGTCAAAATCGTATATTTCAAGTTTCATTTCTACCACCTTGTTTAATAATGAATTTTATTTTTTATAGCAAGCGCTATAATCCTTGCCATTTCCACCGGTACAGCATTACCAACCATCTTATATCCATCATCAGACTTCGAATAAACAAACTCAAAGTCATCAGGGAAGGTTTGTAACCTTGCACATTCACGTACTGTCATACGTCTGTATAAATGCTCATATCCTTCTGCAAATATGTGTCGGTTTTTAGCAACCATCGGCATAACTGGAGCCTGTGGGTGAAGTTGTGCCTGTCTTCCGCTCGCCTGAACTGTAAAGCCGCATTCATCCCACTGCCTAACCCTATTACGACTCATAAAAATCGTAGAATATGAGCCTTGAAAATATTCGTGATTACTGAAAAGTGTATTTGGATTTGCATAATTCTTGTCTAATGACGGCACAGCTGTATCTTTCAAATCCCAAATTGCGTCTTTCAATGTACGCCTTATTTTATTAGGCTCGGGAAATTTAAAATCAATTTCTAAATCTTTTCGGAAACCGATATAAAACACACGCTTTCTATCTTGAGGTATTCCATAATCAGCAACATTTACTAACGTTACCGTTAAATCATAGCCGCAATCCACAAACATTTTCTTTATATTCTCAACTGCTTCGCTATGTCTTTTGGAAAGCATACCAACAACATTTTCAGCAAGAAAAAATTTTGGCTGTTTATCCTTTAATATACGGATGTAGTCATAGAAAAGCTGTCCACGAGCGTCCTCAATACCTTTTAATGCACCCGCCTCGGACCAAGACTGGCAGGGAGGTCCTCCGATTATTCCGTCGCAATCGGGAATTTCAGATGAATCAATCTTACGAATATCTCGCTGGTCGAGAAATCCCGAATGATTCTTTTTGTATGTGTCCCATATTGATGAATCATACTCATTTGCATATATGATATCAAAACCTGCTTTTTCAAAGCCTAAATCCAGTCCGCCAGCTCCAGCGAATAAGCTAACAATTTTCATTTAACCACCTATATTGTATATGTAATCAATTTTGCATTTTTAAGCTGTGCAGGATTATTCGGATTTTTAATCTTAATATCAGAAATAGTAAGTCCTTCCGTTTCCTTGCACAAATCTATTAAATCTTGCTTGTTTTCAAATGTGTTAAACTTTTCATCGTTTATTATACACATAAAATTAAAATCTCTATTAAAGTCACGTTCATAGACATAATCAAAAACAGTAAAAGGATTTTCAATACCCCACATACCCCTTACTCTTAAGTAAGTTATTCCCAAAGGGTCAACCTTATTAACTCTGCCGAGTTCTTTTGTATCAGAAAACTCAACATCAGGAATGGTTTCAACACCGTATTTGATTTTCTGTTTAATTCTTGAATACACTTCATCACTCGCAGCGTAATCTAGTCCATAAACGAACGAAAGATGTTTAATTGAGTCATCATTTACAACGCCAACTGCATAAATGATATCTTTCTCTGTCCATTCTTCAGCAGTTTTACAAGCTTTGCTAATCATAGGGCTATCAACATATAATTTGTGTTTTGGATATGATGAATTTAATGCAAGAGCAGAATTAGGGCTTTCGATTTTCTTTACTTCAATAGCGTCGCCACCCTTTAACATTCCGTCAGGCGGATTACTGTTGTTACCCAAGTAAGAAAACACTTCACTAATTTTCTCCAGACGTTTCACCTTATCAGTTTCATCAAAAGTGTCACAGAATAAGTCTTTTATATACTCTTCAAGAGCATCGCCCATACTGTTCGCACGGTTTCTGCCAACATAGTGAGCGTGGATAGTAGTTACTGGATGATTTACAAGATTTATAATAGCATTGATAATATTCATTGCAATAATCGTCCTTTCTTTAAACGAAGATACAAATACCCAATTTTATTATACACTAATTCAAAAAAAATTCAAGCTTATTCTGTATATATAACCACGCTTACAACAGCAACAATGTAAGCAATCAAACCAATGTAAACTCCATAGACATCAAATACATCTCTTTTCAAGTTTACCGCAGAAATGAAAATCCGCCTGAGCTGTCAAGGAAAACCTTTGACAATCGTTCGGTTATTCTTTTCTCTGCTTGAGATAGAATTAATTTTTTCATTTCAAGCGAAAAAGGTATGTACATACGTACATACCTCAGACTGTCGAAAAAGTCAAAATTAAAAGTTTTTGTCCACTTTTTTCAAAAAGTGGTGGGTACTTAGGGCAAAGCCCTAAGTCGCAATCCGCAGATTGCGAA
>CAKSIR010000182.1 GCA_934462775.1 uncultured Ruminiclostridium sp. | reverse complement strand
TAAGTGACGAGGAAAAGAAAAGCCTTATAACTTATCTAATAAAGGAAATTCAGATATATCCTAATGGAGAGTCAGAGATGCCTTTGAAGTCGATAGAGTTTAATTTTCCGATATATCGTGATGGACAAGAGGTAAGGCGGCTCTTGTGGGAAAAAGGTAATACCGTTGAGACTGTGGTAGGACTACAACGCAAAAGTATGTAGAAATCCTTGAATTTACGCACTTTACAGAGTTTTGGACTTTTAATGAAGTTGGTGTAAATCATAAAGAAAAAGTACAAGTTCGTAAAGTGGAGGTGTCTGTGGTACTTGACCTGGATACTTGAAATACAATTTTGTATATAAAAGTGAATAGAGATCATCAATTATGATGAATGTAGGGATACTTGCAACAGAGTGTCCCTGTTTTTATATAAGGGCATTCCTAACAGGGATGCCTTTTGAATTTTAGTAGAAAGAGTTACTGAATCTGCTCAGAATAAACGCTGGTATTTAAACAGTCAGATATGTCAAGAATTTTTAGATAAATAAGTAGAAGTATAATAATAGTGTTACAATGCTGCCTTGATATAGCATAGTCTTGAAAACGGAAAAAGAATTATTTGGTTTGCAATAAAGTGCTTGATGGGAATGATACCTGAGATTTCGTGAAAAAATTCGGAAACTTAAGCGAAATATGGAATTTTTGAAAACAAGTTGAAAAAATTGTCTTTTGGGTGTAAAATGATATGGGTATAAATATAATTACCCTATGGAAGAGCGTTGCAGATGAGAATAAGTTATAACAAACTTCAAAAACTTATGATAGATAATCAGATGAAAAGGCAAGATTTGATACGAGCAGCGGAGATTACACCTTATGTTGCAACGAAAATAAATAAGAATGAACCAGTGTCAATGGAAGTATTGATGAAACTTTGTAAAGTGTTCCACTACGATATTGGGGATATTTGTGAAATCATATTAGATGAATAAGGTTAAAGAGTACTATGACAGTTCAGAAACAATGGGACAAATATGAAGCGGCTATATTACTTAATTTCTATTTGCGATACTTGGAAGGAGCATTATCCCAAAAAGATGCGATTCAGGCGGTATCTAAAAGGTTAAGGACAATGGCTAAAAACAATAATGTGATTATTGATGATACATATAGAAATATAAGCGGAATTATATTTCAATTACTTAGTATGGAATCAGCTTATAATGGTTTTACAATAACGAAACCAGCAACTAAACTGTTTACTGAAATAGTTGCATTATACAAGAATGATAGAAAACAGTTCGATGATTTATTGATGGAGGCTATGAGTATGAGTGATGAATCAAAACAAGACAATCAAGATAAATATGTAGCTTGGCTATCTCAAAAAGTATCTCCGGTTCAATTATCTGAATTATATATGATGTATGAGATTATTGATGAGTTTTGTATTGAGAGAAAGGTTCTCAAAAAGCCTCTTCTTCAAACGACAGAACTTGAGATTGTAAAAGCAGCACAGCAAATGGTTGAGCAAAACAAAGTGTTTAGATTTTTGCATAAAAGAGAAATGAAAAAAATCTCCTCTGCAATGAAACATTATGTTACCTATGCAAAGGAAATTTATAAAAACAAATGCAAAGATAACGATACCATATCATTGGAAACGGTGGCAACAGAAGAAAAGGAAATCAATGATACAGCAGTTGATAAAGAAAATAACAAACAAGAAAATTCAAGAGAATGGAGTATGATTTCTTTTTCCAACATAGATAACTTAGCATATACACATCCTACATACGTTTCGTATTTTGGCGAAGAAATTCAAAATGTTTCATCGTGGAAAAAATTATATGTGAATGTGTTCAAAAAGATTTATGAGGATTATGCCGACAGAATTCCCGTAAACCAATCCTTTAATAGTGTAAACGGGAGAGGTGATTTTTGCACACGTGAAAACTATGCATCGATGTCTGCACCAAGAGAAATTGTTGATGGAAAATACTTGGAAACGAATTTAAGTGCTACAGATATTGTTCGAAAAATAAAGCGTATTCTTGAAATTTGCTTAGTAGATGATGAAAACATACTAATCAGGTATGAAAAGGAGACGAACCATCAGCCATCAGAAACAGTAAATTGCCGAACAAAGGCTACAAAGAATGCTAATAGTGAAGCATTTTTTGAATGGTTGAATTCGGTACAAGGAATGGCGATTCCTACCTGTAACAGTTATGTTTCGGCAGTAAATACAGCAGAACGTTATGCTGTCAAAAATGGCTTTCAACATTGCCAGTTGTATACAAATGATTTATATGAGGCACAAGCAACGGTGAATGAATTATTTAATGACAAATATTTTGTTGAATACAATAACCAGCAACATAATAGATTTCGTGCCGGAATAAATAAACTTTTGATGTATATTGAAAATGGTGATGAAAGTCTTACGCATCAATCGGATTTGATTAACCTTGAGCCATTCAGCACTATTTTGATTGAAAGATTCTCTAAAGGATACAGGATAGGTTCGCATTTAGAATTCAAAAAATTCAAAAGATATTGGGAAGAACTTTATGGGAATGCACCCGAAATGGATGACGACAGCATCAAAAAATGCATTGCAAAATGTGGAATTGTTTACGATGAAAAAGTGTATATGCCACAAAAAATGCTTGACGAAGAAATGAAAACAAAATTGCTTTCATATATAAATGACAGTTTCCGGTTAGGAAAGAAAATTATTTATTATGAAGCTTTATTCAAAGAGTTTTCTGAGGATTTTTTAGACCATTGTATGTATAACGCAGATATGCTTAAGGGATATTTGATTTACATAAACGATGGCAGTTATTATATTAACAAGAATTTTATTTCTGCAGAGGCGACTGTTAATGTCAGCACGTATGATGAAGTTAAAAACTGTCTTGTGCAACAGGCTACTCCTATGGAATATGATGAGATTTTTTCGTTTCTATCTCATATACCGGAGCAGAAAATAAAAAATATACTTGCACAATAC
>CAKSIR010000181.1 GCA_934462775.1 uncultured Ruminiclostridium sp. | reverse complement strand
GTCCTCTGCGGAGGACGACTTAGGGCTTTGCCCTAAGTACCCACCACTTTTTGAAAAAAGTGGACAAAAACTTTTAAATTTGACTTTTTCGACACGCTGAGCCGTCCGAAAGGGCGGCTTTTGTGTTAAAAAGCTGTGTATCGTAAATCAATACACAGCTTTTTTTATTTTACGCTCCAGTCAATCGGCTGCTCCCCATGTGCGGCGAGAAACTCGTTGCACTTTGAGAAATGCTTACAGCCGAAAAATCCGTTGTATGCTGACAATGGACTTGGATGAACCGATGTCAGTATAAGGTGATTCGGATTGGTTATAAGCGGAATTTTCTGCTTTGCGTTTCCGCCCCACAGCAGGAACACAATCGGTTTTTCACGCTCGTTCAGCAGTGAAATCACCCTGTCGGTGAAAAACTCCCACCCCTTGCCGCGATGGCTGTTCGCTTGTCCTCTGCGGACGGTCAGCACTGCGTTCATCAGCAGTACGCCCTGCCTTGCCCAGCAGGTAAGCTCGCCTATTCCGTTAGGCATTGTCAGCCCCAAATCGCTGCTTATCTCCTTGTAGATATTTTTAAGCGACGGCGGCGGCTCAACTCCACGCTTAACCGAAAAGCTCAGCCCGTGAGCCTGTCCCGGCTCGTGATACGGGTCCTGACCGATAATAACGACCTTTATGTCGTTATAGCCTGCATAGCGCAGCGCGTTGAAAATATCGTGCATATCGGGATAAATTTCGTAATTACGGTACTCGCTTTTCAGAAATTCGCGAAGCTTAAGATAATACGGCTTCGTGAATTCATCGGCAAGCAGCTGATCCCACTCATTTCCTATATTTACCACTCTATAAATCCGCCTTCATAATTATCGTCAAAATAGTCGCGCACAATGCCGTTTCTTGCAACGATTCCCGCCTTTCCGCCTGCGCCGCTGCCGAAGTAAAGTCCTGCAAAAATACCGCAGGCAATTGAGAGCAGCGCAATTATTACAAGGCAGAATATAAATGCGCCCTTGCCGAAGAACTCCTTCTCGGCAGGCTTTTTTTTGGGTACGGCAGGCTGTTCGGGTGCGTTTTCGGCAGGCTGTTCAGAGGAAGAAGCCGGGGCTGCCTGCTCCGCGGGAGTCGGCTGTTCGGCAGAAGCTTCCTCGGCAGGCTGCTCCGCAGGAGCTTGTTCAACAGGCGCCGACTGCTCGAAAGGAGTTTTCTGCTCGGCAGGAGTTTCCTGTTCGGCAGGAGTTTCCTGTTCGGTTGGCTTTGCCTCCTCGGCAGGCTTTGCCTCCTCGGCAGGCGCCTTTACTTCATTAAACGGCTGCGCAGGAGCGGCTGCACGAAGTCTTGTGCCGCATCTTGTACAGAAAATTGCGTCGTCTGCAAGTGGAAATCCACAATTACCGCAAAACATAGTTATTATCCTCACTTTTTTTCAAATTTGCCGCTTCTGCGGGCATAATCAAAGAGATACTGCTGAGCAATTCCGCCGTATGCGCCGATACAGCCGGGCAGTCCGTCGGGGTAAAACTCGGCAAGAATACGCTTAATCCACACGTCCTTAGGGAACGCGTCCAGCTTATGAAAAGCAAACAGCAGCACGCAGTCCGCAACCTTGTCGCCAACGCCTACAATCTGCTTCAGGGCAGCCTTTCCGCTTTCGTAGTCCATTTTGTCAATGGCTGCAAAGTCCACCGAGCCGTCAGCGACCTTTCTTGCTCCGTCAATTATGTATCTTGCGCGAAATCCTGCGCGGAGAGGCGCAAGGCTGTTTTCGTCAAGGGCGGCCAGCGTTTCTGCGTCGGGAAACGAATAACCGTTGTTCATTGGCTTTCCGAAGCTTTCGCACAGTCGGGAGATAATGCCCGTAATGCGGGGAATGTTGTTGTTCTGGGAGATTATGAAGCTTATAAGCGTTTCGAAAGGCTCTTGCCGCAGAATACGGATACCGCTGGTGTTTTTGGCTGCCTCGCAAAGTATTTTGTCCGCTGAAAGCTGTTTTATAACCGCGGCATAATCCGTTGACATATCAAAGTAATTTTCCCAGAAGGGTATGTCATTTTCGTCAATGTTCAGCAGCTCGACGCCCTTGTCGCTTTGCCTTGCTTTAAGGTATCTGCCGCCTGCAATGCCTTCAAAATCACCGTTTTCACATTCCGTCCAGCGAAAGCACTGACCGCAGAGAAAGGTCTGCTTAATATCAAAATTGGGATTTTCTATAAAAAAGTTCATTATTTTTTCCCGAAACCTCTTGAATATTTTTCTTAATTATAATACAATTTAGGTATAAATTCAATAACAGTTTCGTGAAAATATTATGAAAAGGAAAAATCGTCATGAGAGAAAGCATACTCACAATACCAATTAACGAAGTGTTCGAGCCAAAATGCGGCTGTCCTATATGTCAGATGAGGGACACGGTTGAGCAGCACATCAGCGAATACATAATGGGCGCGGCAATGATGGAGCCTGACGTGCGCATTGAAACCAACAAGCTTGGCTTCTGCCGCACTCATTTTGAAATGCTTTTGCAGCAGAATAACCGCCTTTCGCTGGGACTTATGCTTAACACTCATCTCCAGTCCCTGCGCAGTGAAATCTTTGAAAAAAAGAGCATTTTCTTCTCCAAGGGCGCAAAGGCGAAGAAAGCAAGCGAGATTGAGGGAACCTGCTTTGTATGCAGCAAGGTGGATTGGGGTATTGACCACATGATGGAAACGCTGTTCACAATGTACCAGAAGGACGAGGCGTTCCGCAGGCTGTTCAGAGAGCAGGAGTATATCTGTATTCCGCATTACAATCTGCTGATGTCCAAGGCTGCCGTAAAGCTGACAAAGGGCGATTTGAACAGCTTTGTAAAGGATTTGGACAAGCTTGTTTCCGACTATATGGCAAAGCTCAACGAGGACGTTGATATGTTCTGCAACAGCTTCGATTACCGCAACGCAGGCAAGCTGCACACTCCCGAATACGAACACGTCCGCACCTCTGTTGACAGGGCGATTGAGTTCATTACAGGCAGAAAGCCCGAGCACAAGTAGGTCAAAGTTAAGG
>CAKSIR010000180.1 GCA_934462775.1 uncultured Ruminiclostridium sp. | reverse complement strand
AGCCCCTCGCGGCGCCTGAGCGAGTGCCTTTCTTCCCCTATTCTTTGGGCAAGCAAAGAATAGGGCGAGGGGTTTATCGCTCGGCTGAAATCAAACAAAACTTTATCAAGGGGGCGAGAAGCCCCCTTACCAAACAACATAAAAATCACAACAAAAAAGCCCGTGCGGCGCATGAACACCTCGCCAAGGGGGCGAGCAGCCCCCTTTTCGCAAACTGAAAAATTATAGCCCGAGCGAAGCTCGGTATAGCCGCCGGACGCAGTCCGGTATTGCATTTCGGGAGAAAATGCGGTATAATTAGACGATAAACTTTAGCGAACAAGGTAACGATATGGAAAAATATAAACTTGATAATTATGACGTCATTGTCGTCGGCGCAGGTCATGCGGGCTGCGAGGCGGCGCTGGCAAGCGCGCGGCTGGGCAAGAAAACCGCGGTTTTCGTCCTCAGCCTTGACACAATCGCAAATATGCCGTGCAACCCATGTATCGGCGGCTCCGCAAAGGGTCAGCTTGTGTGCGAAATTGACGCACTGGGCGGTCAGATGGGCAAAACTGCCGACGCGACCTTTATACAGTCCCGTATGCTGAACAAGGGAAAAGGTCCCGCCGTTCACTCGCTCCGCGTGCAGAGCGACCGCATGAAGTACCACGCCGCCATGAAGCACGAGCTTGAAATGCAGCCCAACCTTGACATAAAGCAGGGGGAAGTCACCGCCGTAATCGTTGAGGACGGCAGGATAACAGGCGTTGAAACCAAGCTTGGCGCAATATACGGCGCAAAGTGCGTAATAATCACCACCGGCACCTACCTGAACGGCGCAATCCACATTGGCGAAACAAGCTTTGCAAGCGGACCCGACAGCATTGCGCCCGCAATTCCGCTTAGCGAGAGCTTGAAAGCTTTGGGACTGAACATTCGCCGCTTCAAGACGGGAACTCCCGCCCGCGTTCATCGCCGCTCCATCGACTTCTCCGTAATGGAGGAGCAGGACGGGGACGAGGAAATTATCCCGTTCAGCTTTGACAACAAGCTGCCCCTTGAGAACAAGACCAAGTGCTACATCACCTACACTAACCAGCGCACCCACAAGGTAATTCTCAACAACCTCGACAAGTCGCCGCTTTATTCGGGCCGAATTCACGGAGTAGGCCCGCGCTACTGTCCGTCCATTGAGGACAAAATCGTCCGTTTCAAGGACAAGGAGCGCCACCAGCTTTTCGTTGAGCCAATGGGTCTGGATACCGATGAATACTACCTCCAGGGTATGTCGACCTCGCTGCCCGAGTACGTTCAGCTTGAATTTCTGCGCACTATAAAGGGTCTTGAACACGTTGAAATCATGCGCCCTGCTTATGCAATCGAGTACGACTGCTGCGACCCGTTGGAGCTTTACGCAAGCCTTGAATTTAAGAAAGTGTCGGGCTTGTTCGGAGCAGGTCAGTTCAACTGCACCTCGGGCTACGAGGAGGCAGCCGCCCAAGGTCTTGTTGCGGGAATCAACGCCAGCCGCAAAATCGACAGCCTGCCGCCCCTCATTCTTGACCGCGCGACAAGCTACATCGGCACTCTCATCGACGACCTTGTTACAAAGGGCTGCGTTGAGCCGTACCGCATGATGACCAGCCGCTCCGAATACCGCCTTATTCTCCGACAGGACAACGCGCCGGAGCGCCTGACCGAAATCGGCCACAGCGTGGGGCTTATCAGCGAGGAACGTTACAGCTGTTTTCTTGACATGAAAAGCAAGGTTGACGCCGAGATTGAGCGAATCAGAAACGCCACGATTCACAAATCTGACGCGCTGAACGAAATGCTGACCGCAAAGGGAACAAGCCCTCTCGACCGCGGAGCAAGATTTGTTGACCTGCTGAAGCGTCCGCAAATCGGGTACAACGACATCAAGCCATTTGACCAGCACGCCCCGAATCTTCCTCCCGACATTGTGAACAAAATCGAGATCAACGTGAAGTACGAGGGCTACATCAAAACCCAGCTTGAGCAAATCGAACAGATGAGAAAGCTTGAAAGCAGACTGCTGCCGACGGACGTTGATTACCGCGAGGTAAAGGGTCTGCGCCTTGAAGCGCAGGAGAAGCTGAACAAGCACAAGCCGCTGAATATAGGGCAGGCGGGACGCATTTCGGGAGTAAATCCCGCGGACGTGTCCGTGCTGCTTATCTGGCTTGCAGGAAGGAACAGAAATGATTGAGAAATTCAAATCGGCAGGGCTTGACATAACCGAGGAACAGCAGGCGCAGTTCGAAAAGCTTATGTCGTTCATGCTTGAATACAACAAGAACGTCAACCTGACGCGCATAACCGAGCGCAGCGAGGTAATCGAAAAGCACTACATTGACAGTATCCTGCCGCTTGTTCATGTTAATGTTCCACGTGGAACAAAAATCTGCGACATCGGTTCAGGAGCGGGTTTCCCTGCGCTGCCCATGAAGATATACCGCCCCGACCTTTTGTTCACATTGGTGGATTCCCTGAACAAACGTATCACTTACCTCGATTTGGCGTGCAAGGAAATAGGCGTGGACTGCAAGCTTGTTCACGGCAGAAGCGAGGAGCTTGGCCGCAAGCCCCAGTTCAGAGAGCAGTACGATTTCGTCACCGCAAGGGCAGTGGCGGCGCTGAATGTGCTCAGCGAGTACTGCCTGCCGTTCGTTAAGGTGGGCGGCTATTTCATGGCAATGAAAGGAGCCGAAAACGAGGTTGACATCGGCGCAAAGGCTATCGAAAAGCTTGGCGGCAGCATTGAAAAGGTGGACGAGTACACGCTGCCGGGCGGCGATAAGCGGTGCGTTGTGCTGGTGAAAAAGGTGAGGGCAACGCCGCCGCAGTATCCGCGCGCCAGCGGGGTGATGGCGAAAAGGCCGCTCTAACCCGGTTGCACCGGGAGGCTGTTCCGAGCTTCGCTCGGACTATAATTTTTCAGTTTGTGAAAAAGGGGGCTGCTCGCCCCCTTTGATAGAGTTGGATTAGGTTACAAGGTAGCAATAAACCCCTCGCCCTATTCTTTGCTTGCCCAAAGAATAGGGGAAGAAAGGCACTCGCTCAGGCGCCGCGAGT
>CAKSIR010000179.1 GCA_934462775.1 uncultured Ruminiclostridium sp. | reverse complement strand
CCCATCTTCGCTGCTTGTAATGCTGAATCCGTTAAGACAGAGATAAAGCGTATACCCGCCTCTGATTTCCAGCTTGTAATTTCGCGTCGCGTTGCCTGTGAGATAGACATAGGCAGTGTTACTGTCGCCGTAATCAATAGCGGAGGTTCCGTCCCATGCAGTCCAAACCACATCTCCACATTCACCTGTGTGGTCGCCTATGTCTGTATGAGATTTGCCGCAGATTGGGTGCGTATGCGTACTGTCGTCTGCTGCCGCGGTTATGCTCGTCACGCACAGCGTGGCGCACAGAAGCAGCACTGTCACCAATAATGCTCTCCATAATTTCATTGTTTATCCTCTCCTTTTACATTCTTCCTTAATTTTTCCACCCATGGACTTGACATCAAGGCAGATTTTTTTATAATAGTATTATACAACGTTCATCTATGAACGAAGCAAGGGGTTAGAGTAAAAAATATGGAAAAGGATACAAAAAAGTTATATCAGATCACCGAGGCAGCTCACGCCTGCGGTCTTTCCCGCAGTACACTTATGCGCATGGAGGAAAAAGGGCTGCTCACACCTGTCTATATTGCAGAAGAAAGCGGGCGGAGGTACTACGATAACCACAATGTGGCACGCATTTTGCAAATTGAGAAATTCAAGAGAATGGGGCTAAGTACAGAACAAATTGCAGGCTATTTTGCTAACGGCGGCGAAGCATCGGAGATGCTCACCGTGTTAGAGAGCCGTCTGTGTGACCTCCAACGCAGCATAGAGGAGCTTCGGCTGCGAGCGGTGGGTGAACCAAGCATCTCTGTGCAGATAATGCGGCTGCCTGCCGTAACCTGCTGTATGCGGCAGTGTATGGGACATACGATTGAGGATAAATATAACAATATGTACGATTTTTACAGCGAATGTGTCCGCCGAGGCTGTATTCTCTCAGAAGAGCCGCTGTTCACAATTTTGAACCGACAGGACTACTTAGAGGGCTGCATCAGCAGTGAGCCGTATTCCTATGCTGTCTGTGTTCCCGTACAGCCTGAAAAAGCGCCTGCGGATGCGGTAGCATTGCCTGAATGCAGCGCGTTATCGGTGTTGTACTGCGGCGATTATTCCGGTATTGACGAAGCGTGGCTGACGCTTGGCAGAGAGGTAAAGGCGCGCGGCTTAACGCCAGCAGGTGCTCCGCGCGTCCTTGGTATCGTTGCTCCATACACAGGCCGTGAAATTGAAACACGACGTTACTGCACAAGGCTTGTCCTGCCGATAATGGAGTGATACTTGCCGTTTCCTTACACAAACGTTGCTGAGATGTATCGGATTTAGAGTGAAAATAAAAAACGACATAGCCATAGCTATATCGTTTTCGCCTCGCGCTGCTTGTTTAAATGAAGCAAATATTAAAAGCATCATATTTATTTGACTATTTTCAACGGTTCAAGGGTTGTAAGGTCGTACGGTGTTTCCTGGTAAACGCAGAAGTTAAGCCAATTTGAATACATCAGGCTTGCGTGGCCTCTCCAAGTGAAAACAGGAGTAAGCTTAGGATTATCGTTAGGGAAATAGTTGTACGGAACTTCAACGTCCTCCCCTTTTTCAAGGTCGCGGAAATACTCGTTTTTCAGCGTATCGCGGTCATACTCGGCGTGACCCGTTATGAAAACCTGACGGTTTGTTCTGTCTGCAACAATATACGGTCCTGCAATATCCGAATAGGCAAGCATTGCAAGGTTTGGATTTTTCTCAACATCAGCCATCTCAACCGTTGTATGACGCGAATGAGGAACATAGAAAATCTCGTCGAAGCCTTTAAGGAGCGGATGATTTATGGCATTAAGCTTGTGCGGAAAAATGCCTGACAGCTTTTTAGGCAGCGTGTGCTTCTGAATACCGTAATGGTAATATAGCCCCGCGAACGCTCCCCAACAAATATGCACCGTACAAAAAGCATGGGACTTGGACCACTCCATAATGCTGCACATTTCCTCCCAGTAGTTGACCTTCTCAAACTCCAACTTTTCAACGGGAGCGCCTGTAATGAAAAGCGCGTCATAGTACTTGTCCTTAACTTCGTCGAAGGTTGTGTAAAACTGCTCAAGGTGGTGCTGAGATGTGTTCTTTGAAACATGAGTAGCCATTCTTATTAGGGTTATGTCAACCTGAAGCGGTGTGTTACTAAGCAGTCTGAGCAGCTGCGTTTCCGTTTCAATTTTGGTTGGCATCAGGTTTACAATTGCAATTTTAAGCGGTCTTATATCCTGTGTAGACGCCTTTGTCTGGGACATTACGAAAATATTCTCCTGAACAAGCGTTCTGTACGCAGGCAAATCGTTTGGTATGTTTATTGGCATTTTAACCGCTTCCCTTTCTTTTCATTACTCGACATAATATTGTATTATACCACAGAATTGCTGTAATGGCAAGACTTTTTGCAGTAATAAGTGCGTCTGTACCGTTCATATAATGTGAAAAAAGGACAGGTACTTATTATGAGCAAACAAAAGCATAACAATATTTCCGCACAGAAAACCATGGTAATAAACGAGCTTGAAAGGCTCAGAAACCAAATGATTAAGCAGGAACAGCTTTTCAATCTTGCCGACAGCAGCGAGCTTATTGACGCGGCAATTTTTGAACAACGGGCTATTGAAGCGCGTTATGCCATGCTGCTGAAGCACGCAAAAGAAAACGGCATTGCGATTTCCTGCACAGACAGATCGGAAAGGAACGTAAAAATATGAAAACGGTTATTCTCGCAGCAGTGGGAGCTGCGCTGGCTGTAATCATGTTCGGCAGATACGGAGCCTGCCGAAAGCCCGTCAGAACTGCCGCGCTAAGCATGGGCGCGGGAGCTGTATCGCTCATTGCAGCCAGTGCGGCACTGAATCTGTTCGGCTATTCCCTTGCCGTAAACCTATATACAACCGCATTTTCGCTGCTGCTGGGAATACCGGGGACTGTTCTAATGGTAATTGAAACTATAATTGTTTAAGCGGCTGAAAATGCCGCTTGTTTTATGTGCATAGTGACGATTATTTGCAGCGCTTATTGAAAAAATTACCGCATTATGTTATAATAACCTCAGACTCAAAATCGCTTTCAACGATTTTGACCGCATTTCATGCGGCTGCTCCGCTGCGCGGAGGTCTGAGAACATTGTATCATCAAATCCATTTG
>CAKSIR010000178.1 GCA_934462775.1 uncultured Ruminiclostridium sp. | reverse complement strand
AAGTTTTCGTCCACCTTTTTCAAAAGGTGGTGGGTACTTAGGGCAAAGCCCTAAGCCGACTTCCGCAGAAGTCGGAATATCCCAATATAAAACGCTTTTTTGCAGGGGTGTGGGGCACTTTTTTCAAGAAAAAAAGCGCCCCACAAGTGAAAAATTTTCGCAGCATTATCCTCGAAAAAGTTGCCGGTGGCAAGTTTTTCGACACGCTGACCTGTTACTATAATGGTAACAGGTATCTTTTTTAAGGGGGAATTTCTTTGCAGATATACAACAGCGGCGAGCAGGTAACGGTCTGCCTTAAAGGCGACATTGACCATCACAGCGTTACCGCTATGCGAATGGAGATTGACGCAGTGCTTGAAAGCACGGCGCCGAAGCTGCTCATACTTGATTTTTCGGAGGTAAGCTTTATGGACAGCTCGGGAATAGGGCTGATTTTAGGCAGAGTGAGGGTGCTTAACACCTTCGGCGGGAAAATACTGCTGAAAAATCCCAACGAATACATCGGAAAAATAATCAGGCTTGCAGGTCTGTACAACTTGGTAATCAGCTGAAAGGAAAACAAAATGGACGTAAAAAACACAATGAAGCTTTCGTTTCCGAGCAAATCCCAGAACGAAAGCTTCGCAAGAGTATGTATCTCGGCTTTTGCCGCTCAGCTTGACCCTACCGTTGAGGAAATAGGGGACATAAAGGCGGCGGTTTCGGAGGCAGTTACAAACTGCATTGTACACGGCTATAAGGATACAATCGGCACGGTGGAGATGACAGCAAAAATACTGTCCGACAACACAATCTACATAAAAATAAAGGATAAGGGCGTTGGCATTGCGGACGTTGAGCAGGCAATGGAGCCGCTTTTTACCACCTGCGCAGAGGGAGAAAGAGCAGGCCTTGGCTTTGCGGTAATGGAAAGCTTTATGGACAAGCTTAAAGTGACAAGTCAGCTCGGCAAGGGTACAGCCGTTACCATGACCAAGCGCCTTAAAACGCGAAATGAATAAACTTGACGACAATTTTGTTGAGAGCAATCTGGGACTTGTCCACTCCCTTGCAAACCGTTTCAGGGGCAGGGGAATCGAGTATGAGGAGCTGTATTCCGCAGGCTGCGTGGGGCTTGTAAAGGCGGCAAAGGGCTTTGATGAAAGCAGGGGGCTGTGCTTTTCCACCTACGCCGTGCCGGTTATACTGGGGGAAATACGGCGGCTTTTCCGCGACGGCGGCGCAGTCAAGGTGTCCCGCTCGCTGAAGGAGCTTTCCCTCAAGATAACCCGCTGTCAGGAGCAGCTTATAAAGGAGGGCAAGGAGCCGCGGCTATCCGACCTTGCGGAGAAGTTCGGCATTTCCGTTGCGGAGGTCAGCGAGGCGTTAGCGGTGAGTCTGCCGCCTGTTTCGCTGACGGAAAGCGACTGCGAGGGCGGCGAGTACGACCTGCCCGTTGAGCCTGAGCAGGCGAAGCTTACCGAATCCATCGCCCTTAAGCAGTGCCTTTCCGCCCTTGAGCCAAAGGACAGGCAGCTTATCATGCTGCGCTACTGGGGCGGCAAAACACAGGGAGAGGTGGGCAAAATTATCGGCATGACGCAGGTTCAGGTGTCGCGGCGGGAGAAGAAAATACTCGCCATGCTGCACGACATGATAGTTTAGCCGTTTTTCAGGCGGAAGCTGCTCCTGTGGAAGTCGATTATGCCCTCGTTCCGCATTTTGCCAAGCTCGGCGGATAAAGCGCTGCGGTCAACGGACAGGTAGTCCGCAAGCTGCTGACGGCTGAAAGGGATTTCAAAGCTGTAACCGCCCTGCTTTGCGGATTGAGCGGACAGGTAGGAAATCAGCCTTGCCCGAATGGTTTTGGGAGAAGTGTAGGTTATTTTCTCCGTAAGGCGCAGATTTTTGCGCGCTGTTTCAAGCAGCAGATTCTGCACAAGGCGGCTGTGATAGGGGCAGCCGCTGCCGCAGGCTGAGAGAATTTTCCCTGCGTCAAGGAGGAGAATCACGCATTTGTCGGCTGCCACCGCGTTTACGGTAAGGATTTCGCTGCCTGCAAGGGCGTAAGCCTCGCCGAAGGCTTCGCCCTCCGAAAGATGAGCGAAAATGCTCTTTACGCCGAGAAAGTCGCAGCTTTCAATGTTGACGCTGCCGCTTAGAATCAGCCCTATTCGGCTAAGCCGTTCTCCCGCGCGGAATATTGTTTCGCCGTTTTCAAAGCTTTTCTCCCTGTAATCAAGGCGCTTCAGCAGCGCAGGAATTTCGCTTTCGGGAATGTCCTTGAAAATTACCGAATTTTTCAGCAGATTATAGTCCATAAATCCTCTTTTCGTTGTTAAAACAACATACTTTTTGTCATAATTATATTATAATCAGCTTGTAAAGTCAATAAACAAGCCGGAAAGGATATAATTATGAAAAGAAGAATCATCGAAATAAACGAAGAAAAATGCAACGGCTGCGGCGCTTGCGCAAACGCCTGCCACGAGGGCGCAATTGCCATGATAAACGGCAAGGCAAGGCTTATGCGCGACGATTACTGCGACGGTTTAGGGGATTGTCTGCCCGCCTGCCCGACCAACGCTATCAGCTTTGTTGAGCGTGAAGCCCTTGCGTATAACGAGGAGGCTGTTCTCGCCAACAAAAAGGCAAAGGCGCACGCTCATGAATGCGGCTGTCCCGGCGGCAGGACAATGACCTTTGAGAGAGCGGAAGAGCCTGCGCCCTGCGCAAGCGGTCCTGTTTCGCAGCTAAAGACATGGCCTGTACAAATTAAGCTGGCGTCGGTGAATGCGCCTTATTTCAACGGTGCAAGCCTGCTGATTGCGGCTGACTGCTCCGCCTATGCCTACGGCAATTTCCACAGCGAGTTTATCAGAAACAAGGTCTGCCTTATCGGCTGTCCGAAGCTGGACGACACGGATTACAGCGAAAAGCTGACCGAAATTATCCGCAATAACGACATCAAGAGCGTTACAATTGTGCGAATGGAGGTTCCCTGCTGCGGCGGCATTGAGGCAATGGCAAAGAAAGCGATACAGAACAGCGGGAAGTTCCTGCCGTGGAGCGTGGTAACAATTTCACTGGACGGAAGAATTTTAGGCTGATAATGTTCGGTGAAGGCTTATAACAAAAAATCCCCTCTGAAATCAGAGGGGACCAGTGTGTCGAAAAACTTGCCACCGGCAACTTTTTCGAGGATAATGC
>CAKSIR010000177.1 GCA_934462775.1 uncultured Ruminiclostridium sp. | reverse complement strand
CTCATGCACGGCAGGACAACCTTCGTCATCGCGCACAGACTCTCCACTGTAAAGAACAGTGATTGTATCATGGTTCTCGAGCAGGGACGCATTATTGAGCGCGGTACGCATGATGACCTTATAGAGCAGAAGGGAAGATATTATCAGCTTTATACGGGGAATAGTATTGCGGGGTAATATTGTATTTTATAGTGAAAAGGCTTTGGCATTATTGCCGGAGCCTTTTTTCGTAAATGAGCCATTTTATACTTATTTTCAATTAAATGAAAATTTATGCATAAAATTATACTAATATTTAGATATGCTGTACAAATCCCCCGACATTTACTATAATAAATAAGGCGGTGCTAACCAATACGATTGTTATTGCGGCACACGCTAAAGTATAGAAGCGAGGTGTATCACATGAGTACGGTAGTCGAGAGACTTGGCGCGTTACGCGCACTTATGAAGGAAAAGAATATTCAGGCATACATTATATGTACTGATGATTTCCACGGTTCTGAGTATGTTGGAAGTTATTTTAAGGCGAGAGCCTTTATGTCGGGCTTTACGGGTTCGGCGGGAACGCTTGTAGTGCTTCCTGATGAGGCTGGACTGTGGACTGACGGAAGATATTTTCTTCAGGGAGCAGCACAGCTTGAGGGCAGCACAATCACTCTTATGAAGATGGGTGAGGAGGGTGTGCCTACGATAGCTGAGTTCCTTGCAGATAAACTGGCGGACGGAAGCAATATCGGCTTCGACGGAAGAACTGTAACTGACGCTTTCATGGGCAGGATAACGGAGAGCATCAAGGGAAGAAATATGTCCTATGTATGCGGCGAGGACCTTGTCGACAAGGTATGGACGGACAGGCCGGCTCTATCTAAGGAGCCTGTATGGGAGCTTTCCGTTGAGTACACGGGCATGAGCCGTGAGGAGAAGCTTGCAAAAATCCGTGAGTCGATGAAGAAGGAGGGAGCAGACCTTCTGGTTCTCACAGCGCTTGACGATATCGCATGGCTGTTAAATCTTCGTGGAAATGATGTAGCATACAATCCGGTATTCTTATCATATATGACAATGACTGCCGACAGTGCGGTTCTCTATCTTGATGAGAGCATTTTAAATGCCGATATCAAGAGCAGATTGGCAGCGGACGGAATTGAGCTTAGAAAGTATAATGATATTTACAGCGATTTGAAGAAGGTGGACAGGAACGCAGTCGTTCTTGTGGACAAGGCTACAGCTAACTTCCTTATCGTTCATTCGCTTCCGGACACAGCCAATGTAAGAGCAGAGCAGAGCCCTGTTGTGCTTCCTAAGGCAATAAAGACTGTTGCGGAGAGAGAGAACGAGAAGAAGGCTCATGTGAAGGACGGAATGGCTGTCACACACTTTATATACTGGCTCAAGAAGAATGTCGGCAGGCTCGATATAAGCGAGATGAGTGCGGCAGTGCAGCTTGATGAGTTCAGAAAGAAGCAGCCGGGATATCTTGGAGAGAGCTTCGACCCGATTATGGGCTATGGTCCTCACGGTGCCATTGTGCATTATTCAGCAACCGAGGAGACGGATGCCAAGCTTGAGCCGAGAAGCTTCCTTCTTGCAGATACAGGCGGACATTACTATGAGGGAACGACCGACATAACAAGAACGATTGCACTCGGTGAGCTTACCGACGAGGAGAAGAAGGTGTTCACACTTGTTCTCAAGGGTCATCTTAATCTTGCGGCTGCAAAGTTCTTATATGGTGCAAGAGGAGAGAATCTCGACTACATCGCGCGCGAGCCGCTTTGGAGAAATGGCATGGACTACAACCACGGAACAGGTCACGGCGTTGGATATCTTCTCAATGTACATGAGCGTCCTAACGGCATCAGAACCAAGATTGCACCTAGCGGACCTTCCGCAGTGCTTGAGGAGGGCATGATTACCTCCGATGAGCCTGGAATGTACATTGCAGGCAGGTTCGGAATAAGACATGAGAACCTTGTGCTCTGCGTGAAGAGGGAAAAGACCGAGTACGGTCAGTTCATGGGCTTTGAGCCGCTGACGATGGTTCCGTTTGACCTCGATGCCGTCGATGTATCCTACATGACCGCTGAGGAGAAGGAGAGATTGAACGCATACCATGCGAAGGTATTTGCGGCAATCAGCCCTGACTTCGAGGGTGAGGAGCTTGAATGGCTTAAGAATGCTACGAGAGCTATATAAAAATATTTATCTGAGCATGCTTTAAACATACATAAGCATACTTAAAGCTCTGCAAAAAGTGTGCTATGATAAAATAAACTGCCGCACCGTGATTTCTCATGGGCGGCAGTTTTCTTTTTGCCGGATTTACATGACACTGCAATATATACGGCAGGCTGCGTGCCATGCCGTCGCATAAATAATTGTTGTATTATTTCGGCATAAAGTGTAAACTTGTTTACATATATCTGATAATGAAAGAAAATTTCAATATGCAACTTAATTTTACGATTAGCATGTATAAATAAACATGAGGGGAAAAGCTTTATGGCAAAAACATTTTCTGAAATGCTGTATGAAAAGATGAATATTCGTGGTGTCATGCAGGCAGATTTGTGCAGGGGGCTGTGTTCGACAACTGCGATGTCAAGATATCTGCAGGGGGAGAGGCGGATTGACAGAATGTTGCTTACGGCGTTTATGCAGCGCCTTGGAATGTCGCCTGATAAATTTACAACCCTTATCACGCAGGCAGAATATAATTATTTTGAATGGAAACAGGAGGTTGTGCTTGCTCAGATTTATGGAGATTATGAGAAAGTAGAATTTCTTTTGCAGGACGGTATGGCGGTTGACAGGAAGTGCAACGAACTCCTGCAGGAACAGTTTTATCTCATGTTCAAAGGGATTGTGGCAGGAAAGATTTATGGAGATGATGATACGGGCAGAAAACTGTTTGATGCGGCAGTGAAGCTTACAATCCCGGAGTTCCCGAATAATCTTGGCAAAAATACTTTGTTTTGCATACAGGAGCTGAATGCGATTATTTTGTGGCTGGAGCTGCAGCAGGACGAAAGTGAAAAACTTGAACTGTATGAATATCTTATTTCATATGCGCTTAGAAGCTATAAGGACGAGCTTGAACTTGTGAAGATATATCCAAGGCTGGCAGCGGGATATCTTGAACTGCTGTATCATAAAAAAAGATATTATGAATGTATTACTGTATCTGAGAAAGTGTTTGAGCTTATGTTTTCTACAGGATATGT
>CAKSIR010000176.1 GCA_934462775.1 uncultured Ruminiclostridium sp. | reverse complement strand
ACGGCGAAATTTTTGCGTTTTTCATTGACTTTATTATAGTTATTGCTTATAATAAAATCGACGCTTCTTCATCTGCATGAGGACAGCTATTCTATTATCGGAGGAATTACCTATGAATTGTTATGCAAAGGGGAACATTCTGTTGCTGCGCCCCGAGGGACGCATTGACGCCAATAACGCTCCAAACGTTGAAAGCGAGATTTTCGGCTGCATAAATCGGAACAGTCCCAAGTATGTTGTAATAGACGCGGAAAAGCTGGAATACATTTCAAGCGCAGGGCTCAGAGTGGTGCTGAAGGTAAAGAAGGCTGTAAACGGAACGCAGATAGTAAACGCTTCCCCCGAGGTGTACGAGGTTTTCGACATGACGGGCTTTACCGACATGATAAACATTACAAAGGCTTTCCGCAAAATCTCTGTTGAGGATTGTCCCGTTGAGGGGAAAAGCCTGTACGGAACCACCTACAAGCTGAACAACGACACCATTGTCAAGCTTTACAACAGCGAGGTCCCCTTTGACGACATTATCAGGGAAAAGGAAAACGCAAAGGCTGCCTTTATCTGCGGCGTTCCTACCGCTATTCCCTTTGACACGGTCAGGTGCGGCGACCGCTACGGAACGGTTTACGAGCTTATTGACGCGGTTACTCTTGCGGACGTAATAAACCACAAGCCGGACGGCTTCAGCTTTGCCGCGGAAAAGGCGGTGGAGGTTCTGAAGCTGCTTAGCAGCATTCATTACAACGGCGATAAGCTGGAGAAATACATCGATATTTCCCGCCGAAATGCCGAAACGCTGAACAACGCCTTTGACGGTCGTCTGTTTACCGCCGACGAAATGAATCTTATCTACAAGCTGTACGGCAAAATCCCCGAAAGGGATACCATTGTTCACGGCAATTTCCATACCCGCAACGCATACGTTCAGAACGGGGAGCTTGTGCTGATAAACATGATTGAAACAGGCGTAGGTCACCCGATATACGAATTTGCGAATATGTATCTGCCGTTCATTTACCTTGTTCACAAAAGCAGGGAGGACGTGGCTGCACTGGTGGGCATCGACCATTACACAGCGGCTGATTTCTTTGCGGAAATTGTCCGCCGCTACTTTAAGGACTTTTCCGAGGAGGATTATCTCCAACTGAAAGATGTTATGCAGGTGCTGTCCCATATCAAGCTGATGTCAAGCTCGCTTTCTGCGTTCAGCGAAATGGAAAGCGAAAAGAGAACGGAATATCTGCTTAAAATGAAGGAGCGTCTGAACGAGATTTATTTCAGCAGGGCTGACGAGGTGCTTGCGCTTACGGAAAAAGTAACCGCAAAATTCTGATAAAATTCTGACAAAAAGAGAGGAAAAGCAATGAAAAAATTACTATCGATTCTCCTGTCTGCCGTATTTACGGTTTCGCTGCTGACTGTAAGCGCAGGAGCCGAAAACGCAGAGGAGGAAAGCAAGGGCGTTGTTATACTTCACACAAACGACGTTCACTGCGGCATTTACGAGGACGACAGCACGCTGAGCATTGCTGCTCTTGCGGCGTACAAGGCGCGGCTTGAAAGCGAGGGCTACGACGTTATTCTTGCAGACGCGGGCGATTTCGTTCAGGGCGGCGCAATAGGCACTCTGTCCGACGGCGAATATCCTCTTGAGATAATGAACAAGCTGGGATACGATGTTGCCGTTCCCGGCAATCACGAGTTTGATTTCGGCATGGACAACTTCTTTAAGCTGGCAGGCGAGGCGCAGTTCCCTTATCTTTCCGCAAATTTCACAAACCTTGAAACGGGCGAGCACCCGCTGAACAGCTATACCATAATCAATGCTGACGGTATCAACATCGGCTTTGTGGGCATTACAACCCCCGAAACCACGTCGTCCAGCCGCCCCTCCAATTTCCAGAACGAAAGCGGCGAGTTCATCTACGGCTTCTGCAACAACAGCGCAGACGAGTTCTACTCGCTGGTGCAGGCTTCCGTTGACGCAGCTTGCGCAGACGGCGCGGATTATGTTGTGGCGCTGGGTCATGTGGGCGATTATGTTTATGACGACAGATGGAGCTCGGTTTCCATTATTGAAAACGTAAGCGGCATTGATTTGTTCATTGACGGTCACTCCCACAGCGTGCTCAATGAAACTGTAACCGATCCTGACGGAAACGACGTTCTTCTTGTTTCCACGGGAACAAAGCTTGTGAACATCGGTCAGGTTACGCTGAATGTGGCTGAGGAAACAATTTCCGCCGAGGAAAGCTTTGTAAATAAAGGCAGCTTTGAACTTACTTCCGATGAAAATTCAGCAGAGTACAAGGCTTACGAGGAAATGACAGCGTTTATTGCGGACATTGAGGGCGAATATTCCGAGCTTATTTCAACGGTTGTCGCTAAGACGGAGGTTGACCTTACGGTAGACGACCCCGACACGGGCGAACGCGCGGTAAGAAGCGCCGAAACAAACATGGGCGACCTCTGCGCCGACGCATACCGCGCCGTCACGGGGGCTGATATTGCCTTGATAAACGGCGGCGGAGTAAGAGCGGGCATTCCCGCAGGGGACATTACCTACGGCGGCATTATAGACGTTCAGCCGTTCGGCAACTCAATCTGCGAGGTTGAAGCAACGGGACAGCAGATACTTGACTGCCTTGAAATGGGCGCGATCCACTGCCCTGAGGAGGACGGCGCGTTCAATCAGGTTTCGGGTCTTACATACGAAATACACACCTACGTTCCGTCCTCGGCTGTAACCGACAATGACGGCAATTTTATAAGCGTTGACGGCGAATACCGAGTTAAGAACGTTCTTGTAAACGGCGAGCCTCTTGACCTTGAAAAGACGTATACCCTTGCTTCGCACAATTATATGCTGGAAAGCTTCGGCGGCGGAATGACAATGTTCAAGGACTGCGAATTTGTGGCAAAGGAAATCACCCTTGACAATCAGGCGCTCATCGACTATATAACAGTCAATCTCGGCGGCGTTGTGGGCGATGAATACTCCGACCCGCGGGGCGGCGGCAGAATTGCAGTCGTTGCGGAAAAGCCTGCCGACAACGGCAGCGCCGACGAAAACGACAGCGACAAAGCGCCTGCGACAGGCGGCACATCAGCGGCGGGAGCGGCTGCGGTAATGCTCGTGTTTGCAGCGCTGGCGGCGGCTGTGCGCAAAAAGTAAAAATATTCAGACTGCGGAAAAGTAAAATTTAAGGTTTACGTCTACCTTTTTAA
>CAKSIR010000175.1 GCA_934462775.1 uncultured Ruminiclostridium sp. | reverse complement strand
ATTACGACCTGACGGAGGAGCTGATAATGTGAGATAAGGAATAAATTATCCTCTCGATAGATTAAAACCCCGCCGTTACACCAACGTCGGGGATTCATAAACATATAAAAAGGCGAAACAGCGTCAAGGCGCAGCCTTGAAAACAAATTCACGCCAAGTACAAACCCCGCCGTTGCACCAACGTCGGGGATTCATATACATATAAAAAGGCGGAATGGCCTCAAGGCGCAGCCTTGAAAACAAATTTGCACCAAGTACAAACCCCGCCGTTACACCAACGTCGGGGTTTCATAAACGTATAAAAAGGCGGAATAGCCTCCGGACGCAGTCCGGTTATTTGGTGCCGAAGATGCGGTCGCCTGCGTCGCCAAGACCGGGAACGATGTACGCATTGGCGTTGAGCTTTTCGTCAACGTTGCCGCAGTAAATCTCGATGTCCGGGTGAGCCTGAGAAAGCGCCTTTAAGCCCTCGGGAGCGGCAATGATGGACATGAACTTGATAGACGTGCAGCCTCTTGCCTTGATGAAGTCAACGGCTGCAATGGCAGAGCCGCCTGTTGCAAGCATCGGGTCTGAGATAATTACAGTACGCTCGTCAATACATTCGGGGAGCTTGCAGTAATACTCGTGGGGTTCGTGGGTTTCCTCGTCGCGGTAAAGACCGATGTGACCAACCTTTGCGGACGGAACAAGCGCTAAGATACCGTTTACCATGCCAAGACCCGCACGGAGAATCGGTACAACGGCAATCTTCTTGCCCGAAATCATAGGGACAACCGCCTTTTCGATAGGCGTTTCAATCTCAACCATTTCGGTAGGCAGATCGCGGAGCGCTTCAAAGCCCATGAGCATTGCAATTTCCTCAACAAGCACGCGGAAATCTCTTGTGCCTGTGTTCTTGTCGCGAAGCAGCGAAATTTTGTGCTTAATAAGCGGATGATCGAAAATAGTAATTTTTCCCATTGTTATATCTCCTCAAAATATTCATATTTTATTTATAATAGCACATTGCGCGGCTGTTTTCAACACAATTAAAAAATTTCCGCGTTATTTTTTCAGATATTCAACAATGGAGGGCATTATCTTTCTGCCGTATTCCGTTCCCTCGTTGTAAAAGGGAACAAGTATTTCGGGCTTGCGTTCGGTGCGGTGAATGCTGTGGGTGTCGGGCGGCGCAATAATCAGCGCCTTTCCTTCGCTTTCAAGCTGATTGAGCCGTTCGATTGACTTGTTGTACCGCTGCGGGCGCTGCTCGAAGTCCTCGATAAGCTTTGGATATTTGCGGTACATTGCCTTGATAAGCCCGCCGATTTTCTCCTGCTTTTTGACGTAGCCCCTCGGTCTTGTGAGAATGACAATCACCTTGTCGCAGCCGTCGGCTATCGCCTTTTCAAAAGGGATTGAGTCGGCAAGGCCGCCGTCCATGTACTTCCTGCCGTTTATTTCAATGGGACTGAACAGAATCGGCAGTGCGCAGCTTGCACGGAGCGCCATGAAATCCGCGTCATCGCGGGGGACCTCCATATACTCCGCCTTGCCGCTTTCAATGTCGGTCAGTACCGCAATGCAGATGCCCTTGTATTCGCCGAACGTTTTGAAGTCGAACGGCGTCAGCTTCTGCGGAATTTCGCCGAAAACGAAGTCAAGATTGTAGTAGCTTTTGTTGCGGCGGTTCAACAGGTGCCTGACGCCCATGTAACGCTTATCCGCCATGTATTTTTCGGTTATGGCAAGGTTTCTGCCGATTTGCTTCGAGCAGTAGGTAACGCCGTAGGAAATGCCTGCGGAAGTGCCTATAACGTAGTCTGCCATAATATTCTGTTCGAGCATTGCGTCCATTATTCCGCAGGAGAAAATCGTCCTGCTTGCGCCGCCCTCGAGTACAAGTCCCAGCTTCATAAAATACCGTCTTTCATTTTGATACAGATATTGTATCACATTCGCGGCGAAATTTCAAGGTTGACAGTGTATGTGAAAAGTGGTATCATTTAGCTTAACAGACACGAAAGAAAGGAATACACCATGCGTTTAAGAAAAACATTGACAGCGCTGCTGGCAGGCGTAATGCTGCTTATCGGCGCAACAGCCTGCGGCGGCAGTTCGCCCTCCGCTGCCGACATGGAAAGCGGCATAACCAAAACCACATCAACCAAGGGCAACATCGGCGAGGTCGCACTTGAAAGCGGCGACAAGTACGCCGTTATCACCATCGAGGGCTACGGCTCGATCACCTGTAAGCTTTTCCCAGACATTGCCCCGGTGGGAGCAGCAAACTTCATCGAGCTTGCAGAAAGCGGCTACTATAACGGACTTACCGTTCACCGCGTAATTGACGGTTTCATGTTCCAGGGCGGCTCAAAGAGCGGCGACGGCTCAACCGACCCTGACCTGAAAAGCTTTGCCGTTGAGGCAAACGAAAATATGCGCCACTTCTACGGCGCGCTGTGCTATGGCAGCGCGATGAACTCCAACGGCGGGCAGTTCTACATTGTAAACGCCAACGACCCTGTTGACTATGACGCGTTCGCAAGCAGCACCAAGTCCACTCTTGACGCCAACGTCGAGTACATTGAAAGTACAATCCTGCCGCAGGTAGAGGGAAATGCACAGTACAGCAAATACTACACAGCAATGGCGGAGCAGATGAAATCTCAATCTGAGTTTATCGACGATGCCACCGATGAAGTCAAGGCTAAATACGCCGAGGTCGGCGGCACGCCAAGCCTTGACGGCGGCTACACAGTATTCGGACAGACTGTTGACGGCTGGGACGTAATTGAAGCCGTTTCGGCGGTCGAGGTAAAGGAAAGCGCAACGGGAGAGAGCAGTGTGCCGGTGGACACCATCACTATTACCTCCGTAGAGATCAAGACAGCCGAATAACCAGGTTGCACCTGGAGGCTGTTCTCGGGCTGCGCCCCAGACTGCGTCTGGAGGCTGTTCCGAGCTGCGCTCGGACTATAATTAAACACTTTGATTGTTGAAAAGGGAGCGGTTGCTCCCTTTTTTGTTTTTGGTTGTAGTTATTCAGTTTGCGAGAAAGGGGGCTGCTCGCCCCCTTGATAGAGTTGGATTAGACTGAAAGGGAGCAATAAACCCCTCGCCCTATTCTTTGCTTGCCCAAAGAATAGGGGAAGAAAGGCACTCGCTCAAGCGCCGCGAGGGGCTGCGCCGCGCTCAAACAAGCTGCCAAAACTGCCTGCGGCAGTTTCGCAGAACTCGCGCGGCGG
>CAKSIR010000174.1 GCA_934462775.1 uncultured Ruminiclostridium sp. | reverse complement strand
TATAATTACAAACAAGTCGCTTGTTAGTGACAGGCTGAAATTATAACCTACATAAAAACAGATTCTCCACAACATAGAAGGCATAAGCCATTCCTTACATAAACATTATCCTTCTAATAAAACTGCGGACTAGCACCGCCGCGCGAGTTCTGCGAAACTGCCGCAGGCAGTTTTGGCAGTGTGTTTGAGCGCGGCGCAGCCCCTCGCGGCGCCTGAGCGAGTGCCTTTCTTCCCCTATTCTTTGGGCAAGCAAAGAATAGGGCGAGGGGGTTATCGCTCCCTTGTAACCTAATCCAACTTTATCAAGGGGGCGAGTAGCCCCCTTTCACACCGAGTGCATGACCACAACCAAAAAAACCCGTGCGGCGCATGAACACCTCGCCAAGGGGGCGCAGCCCCCTTTAGAACCAAGTTTTAAATTACAGTCCGGGCGAAGCCCGGTACAGCCTCAAGGCGCAGCCTTGGGTGTGCCAACTCCAATAAAAAGCCCAATGGCGCTTGAATGTTCCTCCCTTTTGTGCTATAATTAACCTGTATATTTATGAAAAGCCCCCGACGCAGCAGGAGGGTACAAGTTGTAGAGGTGCTTTGCTTAAAATATACCACATAAAGTGCAGCAAATGTTTAACGCTATATTATATATAGTATAATTCAGACAGGAGCAATATGAACGATAAAAAGAAAGTACGATATGTAAAAATCGGCGATGAAGAGCTTGAACCGACAAGAAAAACACCGCCGAAAAAGAAAAAGAAGAAAAAATCCCCACACGCTCTGACAGGTCCGCAGAAGGTCGGCCGCGTGCTGTCGGTTATCGGAACAACGTTCCTTTCGATGTTTCTGGTAATCGTAATCACTATCTGCATTGTTGCAACGGCGCTGACCGTTTATGTAATGCAGTTTGCGGAAAGCAGCTTCGATATTGACCTTAAGGACGTTGAGCTTAGCTTCTCCACCTTTATCTACGGCTACGACAAGGACGGCAAGGAGGTTGAGCTGAAACGACTGAACACCGACCAGAACCGCGTTTGGGTGGATATTGACGACATTCCCGAAATTGTTCTGGATACGTTCGTTGCAGTCGAGGACCAGCGTTTCTTCGAGCATGACGGCGTTGACTGGAAGAGAACGCTGTCAGTTACCGTTTCCGCAGTGTTCAGCGGAGGTACGGACGGCGGTTCGACCATTACACAGCAGCTTGTCCGCGACATTACCCAGGACAATAAGGTAAACGTGGGACGTAAGCTGAGAGAAATTTTCAGAGCACTTGCCCTTGAACAGAAGTATACCAAGATGGACATACTGGAAAGCTACCTTAACCGAATCGCTTTCGGCGGCACGACCTACGGTATCGGCTCGGCTGCAAAGCAGTATTTCGACAAGGACGTTTCCGAGCTGACCGTTGCCGAGGGCGCAATCCTTGCAGGCATAGTCCGCTCTCCGAGCAACTACAACCCTTACGCTAACCTGAAAAACTGCCGCGAGCGTCAGCTTTACGCGCTGAAATGCCTTTACGACCAGGGCTATATAACTACCTCCGAGTACGACAGCGCCGTTGCGGAGCAGGTTCGGTTCAGACGCCCCGTTTTGGGCGATTACTTCGGCTACGTTGACGAGCGCTACAACGAATACTACGGCATTCAGGAAAACACCGACAGCGACGACGACCTCTACTACGAAAACGAATCGTGGGAGGACATCGTACAGGACGCTGCGTACAAGTGGAACGGCGGCTATGAGGTTACCCAGAGCTGGTACGTTGACGCCGCCATAAATCAGGTAGTATCCGACCTTGCGGAGCAGAAGGGAATTACTGCCGAAAGCGCCCGCGAGCTGCTTTACAACGGCGGCTACTCGGTTTATATCAACGCCGACCTTGAAATGCAGGAAAAAATCGAAAAGAAGTTCGAGGACCCGTACCTCTGCCTTTCCTCCTACGACACAACGGCGGCTTCCGACTCAAAGAACCTTATCCAGGCGGCGTTCATTATTATGGACTACCGCGGAAACGTTGTTGCCGTTGCAGGCGGACTCGGCGAAAAGGAGGGCGACAACTGCTTCAACCGCGCTACTCAGTCCGTCCGCGCAATCGGTTCGACTATCAAGCCTCTTGCCACCTATTCTCCCGCGATTGAGGCAAACCTCATTACCTACTCCACCATGATACAGGACATTTCCGGTAAGATTCCCGCGACAATGGCGGGCGACTCGGGCAAATTTACCGCCGAATCAGGCTACGACCCCGAGGACAAAACCGTAAGATGGCCGCACAACTATCAGGAAACAGGCTTCGGCTCAGAAAAGTACGTTCCCGCATGGTACGCGGTGCAGAAGTCAATGAACACCGTTGCGGTCCGCGTTCTCAGCATGGTTGGACTGCAAAACAGCTACACCCAGCTCACTAGCCGTCTTGGCATAACCACCCTTGACAGCGTGAACGACATGGCTTACTCTCCTCTCGGAACAGGCTCGCTGACAAAGGGCATGAAACTTACGGAGCTTGCGGCTGCCTACGCTATTTTCGGCAACGGCGGCATTTACTACAAGCCGTATTTCTACTCAAAGGTCGTTGACGCCGACGGAAAGGTCATTCTTGAGCAGGACAACGTCGGTACTCAGGCTATTTCAAAGGATACCGCATGGGTTACAAACCGTATGCTCTACACCGTAACTCACGACGACGCAGGCTCGGGACACTACGCTCAGCTTGACAACACCGAGATTATCGGCAAGACAGGTACGGCAAACGATATGTCCAACCTTGTATTCGCAGGACTTACCCCCGAATACGTCGGCATTTACCGTATCGGCTACGATGACAACCACGAGGTTTCAAGGTCGGCAGGCTGGAAAACGCTTGCCTCCGTATGGCACGACGTAATGGTGGATTTGGTTGACACCACTACCGAGAAGTCCTTTACCCCCGACAGCAGCGTTGTCACCATGAACTACTGCACGGAAACTGGACTTATTGCAACGTCAAAATGCCCGTCCACAGCCGTTGGCTATTACAGGAGGAGCAATATCCCGATCAGCTGCGACTCGGATCATGACGGAACCTATTGGGAAACCCACGGGGACTCAGAAATCCCACTATACGACTAACAAGGCTGCGCCCCGGACTGCGTCCGGCTGCTATACCGAGCTGCGCTCGGACTGAGATTATAGACTTGTTTAAAAAGGGGGCTACTCGCCCCCTTTAATTTTGTTTATGGAGATTAAAGCCGAGCAATGAACCCCTCGCCCTATTCTTTGCTTGCCCAAAGAATAGGGGAAGAAAGGCACTCGCTCAGGCGCCG
>CAKSIR010000173.1 GCA_934462775.1 uncultured Ruminiclostridium sp. | reverse complement strand
AAATGGCGGCTCAGGCTCACACTCTCACAACCCTCATGGACAAATACAAGCTGAGAGAAAACGTAAAGTAAACAGTAGGAACCTTGTCAATACGGCAAGGTTCTTCTTGCAATAAAGGCTTTTACATGATATAATTTTGCTGAAATATTTACGCTTTGGAAAGGAATACGAAAATGGAACTTTACCACGAAAATCCTCATGCTCTCCACATTGGCACAATGCCGACGCAGAACTATTTTATCCCCTTTGAAAAAAGCGCAGACCCGTTTTCATGCCGTGAAAAATCCGGCAGATTTACTCTGCTGAACGGCAGATGGGACTTCAGATATTACAACAGCTTCGGCAAAATAAAGGACGATTTCCTCACCGACACCAAATTCCTCGAAGAAATTGAAGTGCCGTCTAACTGGCAGCTTAAAGGCTTCGACAAGCCGTGGTATGTGAACACGCGGTACCCCATTCCCTTCGACCCGCCTTACGTTCCTGACAAAAACCCCGCCGCAATCTATCACCGCACCTTCGAGCTTGTCGCCAACGACATGGAAAAATACCTGTACTTCGAGGGAGTTGACAGCTGCTTCTACCTTTATGTAAACGGAAAATTCATCGGATACAGCCAGGTTTCGCACTGCACAAGCGGCTTTGATATTACCGGAATAGCCCACGGCGGAAAAAACGAAATCACTGTAATCGTGCTGAAATGGTGCGACGGAACCTACCTTGAATGTCAGGACAAATGGAGAATGTCAGGAATATTCCGCGATGTTTACCTTGTCGAGCGCCCTGCAAATAAAATCAACTCCTACCGTATAAATCAAAAGCTTTCCGACGACCTGAAAAATGCGGAAATAGAGGTTGCTCTTGATACAACGGCTCAGGTGACCGCCCGCCTTTTCGACCCTGACGGATCGCTTGTTTCAGTGCGCATTTCCGATGAAAAGCTGCTGTTCAACGTTGACGGTGTGAAGCTGTGGAACGCGGAAAAGCCGCTGCTTTACAAGCTTGTTCTCGAAACCGAAAACGAGATCATCGGCGAAAGAATCGCAGTACGTCAGGTAAAAACCGAAAACGGCGTTCTGCTACTTAACGGAACCGCCATCAAAATCAAGGGTGTAAACCGTCACGACAGCGACCCTGTTACCGGCGCGGCAATTTCAAGGGAGCAGATGATGAAGGATCTGCTGCTCATGAAAAAACACAACATAAACGCAATCCGCACCTCCCACTACCCAAACGCTCCCGAATTTCTCCGACTTTGCGAGGAGCTTGGCTTCTATGTAATTTCCGAAGCGGACATCGAGGCGCACGGCAGCGTCGACGCAGGCGACAGCGGCGATTACAGCGATATTGCTCTTGTTGCGGGAATGGAAATGTTTAAGGACGCAATTCTCGACCGTGTTCAGCGCATGATTGACCGCGACTATAACCGCTACTGCGTAATTTTCTGGTCCCTGGGCAACGAAAGCGGCTATTCAAAGAACATGGAAGCTGCCGCAAGATACATTAAGTCCCTCGACAGCGGACGGCTTGTCCATTACGAGAGTATGTTACAACTAAAGGGCGCCGAGCCTGCAATCGACAGCCCCGAAACTCTTGATGTTGTATCAAGAATGTACGCCACGACAGAATACATGGAAAATGAATTTCTCGCTGACGAAAAGGAAACCAGACCATTTATTCAGTGCGAATACTGCCATGCGATGGGCAACGGTCCAGGAGATTTAGAGGACTACTGGCAGGTAATCTACTCTAACAAGCGCTTCTGCGGCGGACTTATCTGGGAATGGTGCGACCACGGAATTTACGCAGGCGAAACCGAAAGCGGCAAACCAATGTACCTTTACGGCGGCGACAGCGGCGAGCCTGTACACGACGGTAACTTCTGCCTTGACGGGCTTGTTTATCCCGACCGAACCCCTCACACGGGGCTGCTCGAAGCAAAAAATGTTTACCGCCCCGTAAGAGTTACCGCGCAGAATATTCAGCAGGGAACATTCACCCTTACAAACTGCATGGATTTTGCAAATCCTGCGGACTGCTTCAGCTGCCGCATTGTGATTACCGAAAGCGGCGTTGTTTCCCTTGAAAAGACGGTTGAAATTCCTGACGTCAGCCCGCACAATGGTGTCCCGCTCGTTATCCCCGAGGCTGCGAGAAAAACAGGCAAGAGCCTTTACATCAGGTTTATTTTTACCTACAAAACAGACACAAGATGGGCGAAAGCGGGAGATGAGGTCTGCTTCGACCAGATTGAGCTTTGCAGGCAGAAGCAGCCTCATATTGCCGACACCTACGGCGCAAAGCTCACCGTTTCCGACAGCAAGACTCAGTACACCGTCAGCGGCGGCGGATTCACCTACATAATCGACAAATCCACAGGGCTTTTCTCCTATATCAGCCGCGGCGGCATAAAGCGCATGGACAAGGAAATGGAGTACAACGTTTTCCGCGCCCCGACCGATAATGACGTGTACGTTAAGGAAAAGTGGAACAAGTATCACCTGAGCAAGCTGATAACCAAGATATATGACTGCAAATACACCGTTTCGGATTTCTTTGCGGAATTTGAATTTGACCTTGCGCTGGGCTGGTACATACATTCAAACACGCTGCGCATAAAAAATAAAATCACCGTCTACAACAGCGGCGAAATAGAAATTGCGAACCATGTGAACGTAACCGAAAACCGCCCGTATCTGCCGAGATTCGGCATCAGAATGTTCCTGCCGCAGGAGTTCGAAAATGTGGAATATTACGGCTACGGACCGCATGAAAGCTACATCGACAAGCACAGAAGCACATACAAGGGAATTTTCACCGACTACGTTTCCGAAATGCACGAGGACTACATCAGACCTCAGGAAAATTCATCGCATTTTGGCTGCGAATATGCGGTTATTTCCGATGACGAAAACGAAATTGTGATAACCGCGGACGAGGATTTCAGCTTTAACGCTTCAAGATACACCCAAGAGGAGCTTACAAACAAAAAGCACAACTATGAGCTTATCCCCTGCGACAGTAATGTTATCTGCATTGACTTCAAGCAGTCGGGCGTTGGTTCAAACTCCTGCGGACCGTATCTGAACGAAAAATATCAGCTTTGCGAAAAGGAATTTGATTTTACGGTGCATATCAAGCTGTAAAACGGCACAAATAAAGCAAACCGACAGCGTAACTGCTGTCGGTTAGCCCAGCTTGTCGAAAAAGCTATATTTAAAGTTTTTGTCCACATTTTTCAAAAAGTGGTGGGTACTTAGGGCAAAGCCCTAAGCCGACTTCCGCAGAAGTCGGAACTCCTGATTCAAGGC
>CAKSIR010000172.1 GCA_934462775.1 uncultured Ruminiclostridium sp. | reverse complement strand
GCCTCTGTAGCTCAGTTGGTAGAGCAGAGGACTGAAAATCCTCGTGTCGTTGGTTCGATTCCGACCGGAGGCACCAAGCTTTCAGATTAAATAAGCGGATTTAGCTCATCTGGTAGAGCGCCACCTTGCCAAGGTGGAGGTAGCGAGTTCGAGCCTCGTAATCCGCTCCATTTTTTATAGTCCTCGCAGAAGTGAGGGCAACGGCGCTATAGCCAAGTGGTAAGGCATGGGTCTGCAACACCCTGACCCCCAGTTCAAATCTGGGTGGCGCCTCCAAACATAATAAACCCGACTGATTGTCGGGTTTATTTTTTTGCGGTATTCCGAAAGGAGTACCGCTTTTTAAGTAAACGCCGCAGTAAATGAAACGCATTACATATTTTCAAATGCGAACGTTTAATAATATAGCTTTGAGGAGAGCATACTGACAAATATTTAATCAAAAACCTGCCTGCTGAAAACTCCGAACCGAACATTTCCGGCGGCGCAGACAATTCGAAAATTTACGGCACACTCTGTTTGAACGGCTATGTATACAAAGCTATTGGAAAAAAATGTTGACTTTCGTCATAAAATAGTATAAAATAAAAAAAACAAATTTAAACAGCTGAGGACTGCGCCCTAACGGAACCGCCTGACGCTTGGAATGGTGATGGAGATAGTATGACAATTAAAGAATTTTACAAAAAAATCGGCGGAGATTACGATGAAATAATCGGCAGGCTTTTCAGCGAAGCCTTAGTAAAGAAATTTCTAATCAAGTTTCTTACGGATACAACATATCAGACTTTTTTCGAGGAAATCGAAAAAAAGAATGTAGAAGAGGCTTTCCGCGCAGTTCACACATTAAAGGGCGTTTGTCAAAACCTCGGTTTAGGCAGCCTTTACAAGTCTGCCAGCGATATTGCGGAGGCGCTCAGAGGCGGGCATGACAATGTTACTCAGCCAATGCTGGACAAGCTGAAATCTGATTACGAAATGACAGTCGAGGCGCTTAAGGAAATCGACTGACGATGAATTTATGCGGAGAGAAGCAAAAAATACAAAGATATGGCGAGGTTATTTGAAGCGCTCGCTGAGGAAACAGGCGTCAGAGAGAAAAAGCGGCTGAAAAAAACGAAGGCGGAATACAGTTTTGCTGTATTCCGCCTTTTTTTATGCTTCCGCGTATTCCTCGCATTCCTCCGGAATGGGTTCTGCCGTTTCGTCTGCTATACGCTCCATATCAGCTTCGTCAAAGTAGCCCTTGTCGTGATAGAGATTTGCGTACCAGATACACTGGGAACGGGTAAGTCTGTTCTGCTTCACGTCGTTTATCAGGGTGGAAATTGTCCACTCCTTGCGGTCAAATATAGCCATAATGCCTCCTTAATTTTCTGCGCCCAGCGCAACTAATGCGGTTGAGAGGGCGTCAATGGATTTGTATACGCGGGACAGTGCGGGATTTGTTTTTGCATAGGTTACGGTAAGCTGTACGCCGCTGTCCGCTATGTACAGCGTGTTTTTACCCTCAAACTGTCTTATGTCGGCGGGGACGGTGTAGGGATTGCTATCAGGGGTGATTTTGTATTCTGTGCCGTTTACGTTCAGCGTCAGTTCTCGTCCTGTTATTGGCGGTTCATAGGATGTAATGGCGCCGCCCTCTTCAAGCTGAATATTTGTTAAAGCGGATGTATCATCTTGGTCTGTATCAAACAAATATCTCCACATTATAAAACTGCACTTGTCAGGCGTGGTGAATGAATTAAATCCTGCGGCAGATGTATATGTATGTCCTATAACCGATTTGTTTTTATCAAAATACACGACAGCATCAAGCGTCTTGTTTTCGGAGTTCTGTGCAATATACCTCGTATTCGGCTTAACGGAGATTAAATTTGTTGTACTGATATACTTTTTCGACGCAACTATGGTGCCATTAGCAGTAGTTACCATTCCTACCGTAAGGCTGCCGTCAAAAATATTTTTTCCGTCAATTGTAATCTCCGAAAACGGCACGCCGCCCTGAAGTCCGTCCATAACCACGGGATTTCCCACCGCCTTGCCGCCTGTTACGGCGGCGCTGTCAAAAGGGCGGAAGGTATCCGCTCCCTCAAGCTGCACTTCGCCGCCTGCTTCGGACAGCAGATAAATCCTGCCGCAGGTTCCCTCCAGATAATCGCCCTTTCCGGACGGAACGGCAAGCACGTTGCTGCCGCCTTTGATAATGCCGTCTGTTCTGCTTGCATAAAGCATGGCGGAAGTGCGGTTTACAATGCGCGTATTTGCTCCGCCAAGCTTGTCAACGGCAAGCTCTGCGCCTGCCGCCAGATTTACTGTCTTAATCATAAGACTACCTCCTTTGTTTTTATGCCTTTATTATAAAGGAGCGCGGCAATGCAATACAATGCAGAATAATTGCCTTTTAATGAATAACAGCCCATTTTCTGTTAAAACTATAAGCACAAAACCATTACAGAAAGGACTATGCTTATGAAAAAGGTTAAATTTGCAGGCGTCAGAAATGCGCTGAAGGGCAAGGGCTTTGTTATTGCGCTTGTTCTCTGTCTGTCTGCCGTAGGCGTTTCAACGTACATTGCTTACAGTCAGGCTATTTCAAAAATCGGAGGGGTCGCGTCTGATGTAACGGAAAGCGACAGCGTGTTTCTGTTTCCGGAGGAAGAAAACTCCGCGGTCAACGGCAAAGCGGAGGGCATTGAAAAGGACGAGGAAACCGAACAGGCGAACAACTTTATTTTCTCGTCTGCGCCGAAGTATATGCCGATAGAAAACGGCGAGGTGTTCGGCGCTTTCAGCAACGGCGAGCTTGTGAAGTCGGAAACTCTCGGCGTATGGCGCACCCATGACGGAATCGATATTGCCGCCCCGATAGGCACCGAGGTACACGCAATGACGCAGGGAACGGTCAGCGAGATTGTGAACGACCCGCTGTGGGGAGTGTGCGTAATTATCAACCACGGCGACGGTGTTTTCGGACACTACTGCGGACTTGATTCCGCAACCAAGGTTACTGAGGGGCAGGCGGTCGAGGCAGGCGACATTATCGGTCTTGTAGGCGACACAGCGGACATTGAAAGCGCATTGCAGCCTCATCTTCACTTCGGCGTCAAGAAAAATGACGAGTGGGTGGACCCGATGTCGATAATCAACGAATAAATTTTTGCACATCTACTCATTCTGACAAAATTTACGCGAAAAACCTGTTACTATAATGGTAACAGGTCAGTCTGTCGAAAAAGTCAATTTAAAAGTTTTCGTCCACCTTTTTCAAAAGGTGGTGGGTACTTAGGGCAAAGCCCTAAGCCGACTTCCGCAGAA
>CAKSIR010000171.1 GCA_934462775.1 uncultured Ruminiclostridium sp. | reverse complement strand
TGGAACGGCTGAGCGGCAAGGCGGAAATAGACAGCTACGGGCTTACGACAATATGTAACGTCTATTACGATACGGAGGACTTTTACCTTATAAGAGAGTCCCTTGAAAAGCCCGATTACAAGGAAAAATTCAGGGTCAGAGCCTACGGGACGCCCGACAAAAGCAGCAACGTGTTCCTCGAAATAAAGAAAAAGTACGACGGCGTTGTGTACAAAAGGAGAATTTTCCTGCCGTACAGCGAGGCAATGAACTACCTTGAAAACGGCGTTCACCCGCAGAACGAATCGCAGATTTTTAAGGAGATAGACCGCTTTCTGAGCTTTTACGGCGCAAAGCCAAGGGTTTATCTCGCTTACGACCGAATCGCAATGCTCGGCGCCGAGGATAAGGAAGTCCGCATTACGCTTGACTCAAACATACGCAGCAGGTTTTACGACCTTGACCTTGCAAAGGGGGATTACGGCGAAAGGCTGCTGCCCGAGGGAACTTACTTAATGGAAATCAAGGTGGCGGGAGCAATGCCGCTGTGGCTGGCGCATATACTGTCCGACCTTGACATAAAGCCTGTTTCCTTTTCAAAATACGGCAGCGTGTATAAGCGGAAAATCGCCGAGAGCAAGCGCATTGAGCTTGTAAAGAACGAAATCCCTTTTGCGGTTTAAGGAGGAGTTAATATGTTTGAAAGCATTCTTGATACGACTTTGAGCTTTGATTTTTCGGGGGCAATGATCTGCACCCTGTGTTCGCTGATATTCGGCGTAATAATCGCATTCGCCTACAAAATGCAGGACAAGGCAAGCAAAAACCTGTTGGTTTCGCTGACCCTGCTGCCCGTTATCGTGCAGGTGGTAATCATGCTGGTAAACGGCAACTTAGGCGCAGGAGTCGCCATTATGGGCGCGTTCAGCCTGATACGCTTCCGCTCCGCTCCGGGCAGCTCAAAGGAAATCGTGGCGGTTTTCTTAGCAATGGCAATCGGCATTGCAACAGGCATGGGCTATGTTGCATTCGGCGGCGTAATGACCGTAGTCATCTGCCTTGCGCTGGTGCTTTTCGCAAAGACCAACATTTTCGGCAAAACGGGCAGCGAAAAGCAGCTTAAGGTTACGATTCCCGAAAACCTCGATTACAGCGGCATTTTTGACGACATTTTTGAAAAATACACCGCCTCAAATTCCCTTGAAAAGGTGAAAACCACAAACCTTGGCTCAATGTACGAGCTTGTCTATAAAATCACCGAAAGGGACGAAAAGCTTGAAAAGCAGATGATTGACGAAATCAGATGCAGAAACGGCAACCTCACCATTATCTGCGGAAAAGTTCCCGCAAACGGCGAGGTTCTCTGAGAAAGGATTTGCCTTGAAAAAGAAATTTATTGCAGCCCTGTGCGTAATGGCGGTGCTGCTTGCAGGCTGCTCCGCAAACGATTCCGCAAATACGGTTACAAGCACAGCTTCAGCCGCAGCCACAACCACCGCCGCCGACCTTGTTTCCAAGACGGACTCGGCGGAAATTGAGCAGACGAGCGTTGTGGAAACCAAGTCGGACGCGGATATTGTCCTCGGCAGCACCGTATCCTCCGCGGCTGACGGAGTGGAAATAAACGGCTCGGTTGTCACAATCACAAAGGCGGGCAGCTACTCGGTTTCGGGCGTCCTTGAGGACGGGCAGATAGTGGTTGACGCCGACGGCGATGTGGAGATGACCCTTTGCGGCGTTGGAATTACCAACAGCAGCGGCCCTGCGATTTACGCCAAAAACGGCGACCTTACTCTTGTCCTTGACGACGACAGCGTGAACGTTTTAGCGGACGGAGCGGAGTACAGCGTTTCCGACGACGACAACAACCCCAACGCGGTGATTTTCACCCAGGACGACCTGACCGTTACGGGCGAAGGCTCTCTCAGCGTGACCGGCAGCTACAAAAACGGCGTCAACTGCAAGGACGCGCTTACAATCGAAAGCGGCGCGGTATATGTTACAAGCACCGACAACGGCATTATCGGCAAGGAAAGCGTGACGGTGACAGGCGGCGCCGTTACCGTGAACGCAGGCGGTGACGGCATTAAGTCCACCAGCTCCGACAGCGCCGACCTTGGCTGGGTGAAAATAAGCGGCGGCACGCTGAACATTACCTGCGGCGAGGACGGAATCACTGCTGAAACCGACCTTGACGTCAGCGGCGGCGAAATCAACATTGCCGCAGGGGGCGGCAGCGAAAACGGCCCCGAACACGCTGAAAGCTTCGGCTTTTTCGAGCAGGAAAACGACGCAAGCTCCGATGAAGTCAGCACAAAGGGCTTAAAGGGCGGCAGCTCCGTAACAATTTCGGGCGGCACGCTGTGCGTTGACAGCGCGGACGACTCGGTTCATTCCAACGGCACAATTACCGTAAACGGCTGCACAATGACCCTTTCAAGCGGCGACGACGGCATTCACGCCGACGCAAAGCTCGTGATAAACGACGGCATAATCAACGTTATCGAAAGCTACGAGGGACTTGAAAGCGCCATTATCGAAATAAACGGCGGCGACATTGACATACGCTCCTCCGACGACGGAATCAACGTTGCAGGCGACAACGACAGCAGCGGCTTCGGCGGCTTTGGCGGCAATGCAAGCCTTGACAACGGGCAGTACCTGAAGGTCAGCGGCGGCGACATCTATGTAAACGCAGACGGCGACGGACTTGACATGAACGGTTCAGGCTCGGTTGAGGGCGGAACGGTTATTGTCGAGGGTCCCACCAATGACGGCAACGGCGCTCTCGACTATGACGGAACGTTCGCCGTAAACGGCGGAACGCTCATTACAAGCGGCTCAAGCGGCATGGCGATGACTCCGTCAAGCGAATCCGCGCTGAACACGATAAGCCTTACCCAGTCTGTTTCCGCAGGCAGCACCGTTTCCGTAAAGGACAGCAGCGGAGCCGAAATTATCAGCTTCACCACCACAAAAACCGCTGCCAACATTACTTTCACCACCGACAAAATCGTCACGGGCGAAGCCTACACGCTTTATGTTGACGGCGCAGAGGCAGGCAGCGTCACCGTCAGCGGCACGCTGAGCTATATCGGGTCAAGCGGCGGAGGATTTGGGGGAAACGGCGGTTTCGGGGGCGGAAACGGCGGTTTCGGCGGAGGCTTTGGAGGAGGTCCGGGCGGCGGACGCAAGGCTGCGCCTTGAGGCTATACCGAGCTTCGCTCGGACTATAATTTTTCAGTTTGTGAAAAAGGGGGCTGCTCGCCCCCTTTAATTTTGTTTATGGAGATTAAAGCCGAGCAATAAACCCCTCGCCCTATTCTTTGCTTGCCCAAAG
>CAKSIR010000170.1 GCA_934462775.1 uncultured Ruminiclostridium sp. | reverse complement strand
GGCTCTGCCTTTGGAATCTGCAAGCCTTTGAAAAGGCTTGACCTAAACTTTAAATTTGACTTTTTCGACAGTCTGAGCCTCCCGCTTAATAGGGAGGCTCTCGTTATTTCTTATTGAATATTCCCGCTCTTTTCTTCTCAATAGGATTTGCATTCTCATGCGCGATTTTCTTTTTCTTTCTCGCAAAGAAGTACATTATCAGCGCAACCGCAAACACTATCACCGTCCACATAATCTGCGATGCAAGCATTGAGTCCTGCTGAACGCCTGCAAGCGCACCGGAATCGGTCATTGACGGCAGAAAGTTGCTGTACGACGTCGGATCTACCGCCTTGTCCCTGCTGAAAGTAAGGTTCAGATTACGGAAAAACGCGTCAAATGTATTGCCTGAATTATACGACGCCGAGAGAATTACCTCGCACTTCGCCGCTCCGTCCGGAACCGCATAATATGCGTCAGCCGTACCAAGCGAATAGCCGTGGTACTCCTTGTTGGCGGTAATGTCCCCTGTGTCCGAAAGCAGCAGCGTTCCGCCGTTTTCATCGGAGAATTTGATTTTCGCCGATACAGTGTCGCCGTTTGCCGCGTCAAGGATATAGTTGTTGCCGAGTTCTATTGAAAAGTAAAAGCCGCTGGGGTTCCTGTCCGTCAGGTCAACCGTGTACACCGCTTCATAGGCTCTCATTTCCGCCGACTTGCCGCCAAAAAACATTACGGGGGACTGTCCGCTCTGAAAATACATTTCGTCCCCGTCCCATGTAAGCTTGGTGTAATCGGCAAGAATGTTTTCGTCCGCCGCGTACTCCGCCGAAATATTTACTGCCAATAAAAAGGCCATGGCTATCGCTGAAATTACTGCTGTGATTTTCTTCATTAACGGTTTCTCTCTTTCATTGCCCTGTCAATTGTGCGCTTTGCGTCACGCTCCGCCATGCTGTCGCGCTTGTCGTGCAGCTTTTTGCCCTTGCAAAGTCCAACCTGAAGCTTTACCCTGCTGCCCTTGAAATACATTGATATAGGTATAAGGGTAAGCCCGTCCTGCTTTACACGGCTGAAAAGGCGGATTATCTCCTTTTTATGAAGCAGAAGCCTGCGCTCACGGAGCGGGTCCTTGTTGAAGATATTGCCCTTTTCGTAGGGAGAAATGTGCATCTGCTTAACGTAAGCCTCGCCGTTTTCAATGGAAATCCACGAATCCTTTAGGTTCACGCCGCCTGCGCGGATTGATTTGACCTCCGTTCCGACCAGCTCAATTCCCGCCTCCAAGCTTTCAATTATGAAATACTCATGGCGCGCCTGTCGGTTTTCGGAAATAGTCTTTATGCTTTCTGCCATTTTGTCACACCTTTCTGAAAGAAAAAACCTTGCCACATTCATGCCGAAAATATTCATGTATTCCTAAAAATAAAACTGTTATATTTTCTGCGGCAATTGCGTATGCTGTATGAAAAACCTCCGCCGTCAGTAAATTTCAGGTATGCGGCTTTTCCCATTATAATGGCGCTGCGTCCCGTTTGTACCCGAATTTCAGGCGGAAAGAAATACTCCTGCACTATATATTATACAACCTTTACAAAAATTAAGCAACAAGTTTTACATAATTTTTTTGCAATTATCAAAAAAATATCTTGCAAAACGACTGATTTTGTGATATTATTAGGTTACAGCGTTACAACGACGTAATTAAAGCCCGCTATCGGTATGTTCCGTCCCGTTGTGAACACCGCAGCGGCTTATTTTTTAGGAGGATTTTAACAATGGCGTTAAAGAATCAGTATCTTATCGACTTACTTGAAACAGTTAAGAAAAGAAACGCAGGCGAGCCGGAATTTATTCAGGCAGTCACAGAAGTATTCGAAACACTTCAGCCTGTTGTTGAAAAAAGACCTGACTTAGTAAAGGCAGGCGTATTCGAAAGAATCGTAGAGCCTGAAAGACAGATAATCTTCCGTGTTCCGTGGGTAGACGACAACGGCAAGGTTCAGGTAAACCGCGGCTTCCGTATCCAGTTCAACTCCGCAATCGGTCCTTACAAGGGCGGTATCAGACTTCACCCGTCCGTATACAGCGGTATCATCAAGTTCCTCGGTTTTGAGCAGATTTTCAAGAACAGCCTTACAACTCTGCCAATGGGCGGCGGCAAGGGCGGTTCCGACTTTGACCCAAAGGGCAAATCCGACGGAGAAGTTATGCGTTTCTGCCAGAGCTTCATGACAGAGCTTTGCAGACACATCGGTCCTGACTGCGACGTTCCAGCAGGCGACATCGGTACAGGCGCTCGTGAAATCGGCTATATGTTCGGTCAGTACAAGAGAATCCGTGACGAATGGAGCGGCGTTCTTACAGGCAAGGGCTTAACATACGGCGGTTCTTTAGCAAGAACAGAAGCAACAGGCTTCGGTCTTTGCTACTTCACAGACGAAATGTTAAAGGCTAACGGCAAGAGCTTCAAGGATCAGACAGTTGTTATCTCCGGTTCAGGCAACGTTGCTATCTACGCTACAAAGAAGGCTACCGAGCTGGGCGCTAAGGTTGTTGCTCTTTCCGACTCCAACGGCTACATCTATGATCCGGACGGAATCGATCTTGACGTTGTAAAGCAGATCAAAGAGGTTGAGCGCGGAAGAATCAAGGAATACGTTGGCAGAACAAGCCACAAGAACGCCGTATACACAGAAGGCTGCAAGGGCATCTGGACAATCAAGTGCGACATTGCTCTCCCATGCGCTACACAGAACGAAATCGACGGCGAAAGCGCTGCAATTCTTGCAAAGAACGGCTGCTACGCTGTTGCTGAAGGTGCAAATATGCCATCAACTCCTGAGGCTATTGAAACTTACTTCGCTAACAAGATGCTTTACGGTCCTGCAAAGGCTGCAAACGCAGGCGGCGTTGCTACATCAGGTCTTGAAATGTCACAGAACAGCTTAAGACTTTCATGGACATTCGAGGAAGTTGACGAAAAGCTCCACAACATCATGATCAGCATCTTCAAGGCCTGCGACGAGGCTTCCAAGGAATACGATATGCCGGGCAACTACATGGCAGGCGCAAACATTGCCGGCTTCTTAAAGGTTGCCGAAGCTATGAAGGCTCAGGGCTGCGTATAATGCGCGCGAAGATTTTACCGGATTATGTCAAGGATACCAAGACAAATTCGGCGCAGTCGGTAACGGCTGACAAAACCGTTAAAAAATCAGCTGACGATAAAAAGGTTCATAATCTTTCATCGGGTTTAGTATTCACTGCTCCCGTTGAAAATAACAAGGACTAAAAAAATGCCGCTCACTTTTCAGTGGGCGGCTTAGCTTATCGAAAAAGTCAAATTTAAAGTTTAGGTCAAGCCTTTTCAAAGGCTTGCAGGTTCTTAGGGCAGCGCCCTAAGCCGA
>CAKSIR010000169.1 GCA_934462775.1 uncultured Ruminiclostridium sp. | reverse complement strand
CCCCTCAAAAAAGCGCCTTATCATAGGATTCCGTTTTCTGCGGAAAACGGCTTAGGGCGCTGCCCTAAGTACCCGCCACCTTTTGAAAAAGGTGGACGAAAACTTTAATTCTTTGGCAAAGGCGATAACTTTTATCTGAAATACGTTTCCGCCAGATCCTTCAGCTTTGCGCCGATTTTCGCGCTGTTGGCGCCTTTCTTCATGCGCCATTTCCAGTTGCCGCCTACCGTTGACGGTATGTTCATTCGCGCCGCGCCGCCAAGTCCCAGTATATCCTGCATCGGTACTATTACCAGTCCCGCGCTGCTCATGTAGATCGTCCTTATCGCAGCCCAGTTGAACTTCTCGAAAAAGTTGGGGTGTACGTATCGCTTCGCCATTTTTGCGGAATCCCTGTCCGCTTCGCGCAGCCACTGCATTATGGTTGAGTTGTCGTGAGTGCCTGTGTACGCCGCGCAGTTTGGCGGATAGCGGTGCGGGAGGTGGTCGGAGTCCTCGTTGTTCGGGTTAAAGCCGAACTGAAGCACCCTCATTCCGGGGAAGCCGCTCGCTTTCAGCAGCTCCTTAACCGAGTCGAAAATCTCGCCTAAATCCTCGGCGATGATGTTGGCGCTGCCAAGCTGCGCCTTGACCTCGTTGAACAAATCCATGCCGGGACCTACCATCCACTTGCCGTTAATTGCGGTGGTTTCGCCGTAAGGGATTGCGTAATATGTGTCAAAGGCTCTGAAATGGTCGATTCTGAGCAGGTCGTACATTTCCATCGACTTGCCGATTCGCTTAATCCACCACGAATACCTGTCCGCCTTCATTTTATCCCAGTTGTACAGCGGATTTCCCCAGAGCTGACCTGTTTTTGAGAAGTAATCCGGCGGCACTCCCGCAACGTCCGTTGGATTGCCCTCCTTGTCCAGCAGGAACAGCTCCTTATTTGCCCACACGTCTGCGCTGTCCATTGCAACGTATATCGGAATATCGCCGATTATCTTCACGTCGTTGCGGTTGGCGTAGCGCTTTAGCTGCTGCCACTGGCGGTAGAACGTGTACTGAACGAACTTATAGAAAGCGACGCGGTCGTGAAGCTTGTCGCCCTCCTTTTGCAAAGCCTCCGCCTTGCGCATTTTAAGGTCGGCGTCCCAGCTCTGCCACGGAGCCTGACCGTTGTTTTCCTTGATTGCCATGTAGAGGGCGTAGTTGTCCAGCCACCATGCCTCGTCCTTGATAAAGGAAACGTAGGCGATTTCGTTCTCCTCGAAATGGGTGAACGCCTCCTCCAAAAGCTTTGTCTTGGTGCGGTAAACCTTTTCGTAATCCACAAAGGACGGGTCTGCGCCGTAGTCCGCCTCGGCGCACTGCTCCTTGGTGAGCATTCCGTTTTCAACCAAATCGTCCAAATCGATAAGCAGTGGATTGCCTGCAAAGGTGGAGAAAGACTGGTACGGGGAATCGCCGTAGCCCGTTGGACCTAAGGGCAGTACCTGCCAATACTTCTGACCGTTTTCCTTAAGCCAGTCGACAAACGCCTCCGCCTCCGCGCCGAAGGTGCCTATGCCGTAGGGGGAGGGCAGGCTTGTTATGTGCATTAAAACTCCGCAGCTGCGCATTTTATCAGTCCTTTCGGAAATTATTCATCGTTTTCGCAGGTTCTGAACGGTGCAAGCGGGATACCGTTCCTGCCGTAAATCGTTACATCGCCGTAGTTTGTCCAGAGGTAGCGGACATATTTCGGCTCGGCAACCTCCTTTGAGGAAACGGTAATTCTGCCGCCCTCGATAACCATGTCGGCGGGAACGAACTTCTTGTCCTCGCCTGCAATTTCAAAGCCGCTCGGCTGTCCCTTTGTTTCAAAGCCGTCCTCGGCATAGTCGAACATAAGCTCGATTTCGCCGCCCTTGAAAAGCAGTCCCTTGTACATCGGTCCGAACGCCTTTACCGACTTGTCGCCGTAAACGTGGTACATTGCCTGAAGCGCAAGTCTTTCGCCGACAGGCACCTTGTCCTTCGGGTGGATTTCGTTGAACTCGCCGCAGTCGATGATTACTGCGATGCCTGTGTTCTTGATTGTCTTGTAGGCTTTCATCTGAGCCTCTCTGATCAAGCACCAGTGCTTCCAGTCGTGGTCGGCCTTATATCTGTGCATAGGGAGCTGCACCATTAAGAACGGCAGCTCGTCGTCGCCCCAGTCCCTGCGCCAAAGGTCGATAAGTCCTCTGAACAGCTTGTAGTACATTCTCGGCTTATGGTCGTCGCTTTCGCCCTGATAGTAGATGAAGCCCTTGATTGTGTACGGGCAAACGCGCTGCACCATTGAGGAGTAGAGCGCGCCTGCGTGGTACGGGTTAAGTATGCCCTGCGGGCCGGGATACAGGTTCTTGCCGCAGTATTCCTGCACCTCGTCCCATGAGCCGTCAGGGTGCTTTGCGTAAAATTCAAGGCTCTTCTGATTCCATTTCGCGTCGTATTCCTGATACTCGCGGTATTCCTTTATCATCTGCTCGTCGGTTTTTCCCTTGATTGCCTCGTCGTATTCGTCAACGTAGGTTTTAAGGTCAATATCCCGCTCCAGCGACTCTCTGCTCATCCATGCGCTTGCGCTTGTTCCGCCCCAGTTGCAGCCGATTAAGCCGACGGTAACGCCAAGGCGCTTTGCCAGATCCCTTGCGAAAAAGTAGCCGACTGCCGACCAGCACTTAGCGCTTTCCTCGTCGAAATAGCTCCAGGCGGTGTTTTCCTCGTTCTTGTAGAAGGTTTCATCCATGTAGCAGTTTTTCTGCGTGTAGTAGAAGCGGACGTTAGGGTCCTTGTCGTTTTTCAGCACGTCCTTGCCGCCCTTGCAGTTTTGCAGCTCAAGCTCCATGTTGGACTGACCGCCTGCCAGCCACACCTCGCCCACTGCAATCTCGGAAAAGGTCTTTTTCTCGCTGCCGCAGGAAACGGTCATTGTAAGACCCTCCGCCGCGTCATGTGGAGGAAGTACCGCAACCCACTTTCCGTCCTTTGCTCTTGCGGAAACGGTGTTGCCCTCGAACTCTACCGTTACCTTTGCGCCGTCCTCGCCGTAACCGAAAACGCTGATGTTCTTGCCGCGCTGTAATACCATTCTGTCGCTGAATACAGCGGCTACCTTAAACTTGTTCATTGTGTCGCCTTTCGTTTATATTGGATTAAGTTTTATTTTACATATAACTGATACTATTATATAATTACATCGTGCGATTGTCAAGGCTGCGCCTTGAGGCTGTTCTCGGGCTGCGCCCGAGGGCTATAATTTTTCAGTTTGTGAGAAAGGGGGCTGCTCGCCCCCAAGGCTGCGCCTTGAGGCTATTCCGAGCTTCGCTCGGACTATAATTTTTCAGTTTGTGAAAAAGGGGGCTGCTCGCCCCCTTGGCGAGGTGTTCAT
>CAKSIR010000168.1 GCA_934462775.1 uncultured Ruminiclostridium sp. | reverse complement strand
GTCAAGACTTATCATATCAGCTCCCAGCTTAACGATTCTGGCTGTCATAGGATGCTCGTCCTTTCCGGACGGAACACCACCGCCAAAGCAGAGGTATGCACTTCCATCATCATCAACCATTACAGCAGGGTCAAATAACCACTCAACAGTATCACATGTCGGTGTCTGTCGGCTTACAAGCTGCTTTTCGAGAGGATCTGTCCAAGGTCCTTCCGGTGAATCTGCCGTGAGAACACCTATACCGCTTCCGTTGTCAGCAAAATATAAGAAGAATTTCTCCTTTCCGTCAATTGTCTTGTGTGCTGCACATGGTGCCCATGAATTATTAGCCCACTTAGCAGCTCCCTCCGGTGCTCCTTCTTCTAAGTTCTTACCTGCAACAGGTATTGCACCATGGTCTGTCCAGTTGACAAAGTCTGTTGTAGAGAAGCAGTTGATTGTCTTTACCTTTCCATATGCATTCTCCTTCACGTCACCGTCTGCATTATACTCATAGACATCATTTGTTGCATATACATAAACTCTGCCATTGTACACCATTACGCTAGGGTCAGCACTGTAACGCTGTGTGGCAATTGGATTATTATTAGCCTTATCCTTATAGCACTGCTTAAATGAACCATCATTTACTTCAACAGGACTAGGTTCTTTGAGCTTAAATGTAACGCTCTTTACAGTCTTAGTCATTGTATCAGCCGTAAGGCTCATAAGATCAAGTATCTTTATTTCTGATTTAGGAACATTTCCGTTAAGATTACTGTCTCTTAATACATTGCCTCCATAGACAACGGCAGCCTCGGTAAAATCATCATCAGCAGCACACAGCTTTACTGAAAATTCCTCTGTTGAATCAACCTCAACTGATACATACTCTATTCTGGTCATATCAACTTCATCAGGAATCACATAGAACATCTGTGCATACTGACTTTTATATGTAAGCTTATGTCCGCCATCTGCCTCCTCGACATCAACTCCCCATGCAGCCTTTTGCTCCAGCTCTGTCATGCTGTATTTAAACTCAGTCTTTACAGCATCCTCTGCCTTTGGCTCAAGCTTGAATGTGATATTGCCAATTTTCTTAACCAGCTCTGTCTTACTAAGGCTCATAAGACATAATACTCTAAGCTCAGCTTTTCCAACCTTTCCGTCCAGGTTATCCGCTGTTATTGTACTATTTCCATATACAACTCCACCAGATGTATATGAAGCATCTGCTGCACACAGCTTTACAGATAATTCTCCGCTATCTGTGTCGACTGTTGCTGAAATGAATCTGCTCATATCGACTTCATCAGGTATCTTAAAGAACACCTGATTATACTGTTTAGGAAATGTCACATTAAGCTTTCCATTCTCTGCTACTGTCTTTTCTGCCCCCCATAATGCTAAAATCTCAAGCTTTGAAGCATCGTATGTAAACTCATTCTTATCTGACACATCGACATCACCGCTTCCGATCTCGCCTTCCTCAACAGTAAATCTCACTTTTCCCACTGTTTTTGTCAGCTCACCCTCAAGTAAGTTCATAAAACCAATAACGCTTACTTCTGAGAGCTGTGCTTTGGCATCGGCTTTTATATCCTTGGTGTTAAGCTGTGTTGCACCATATACATCTATGGCACTTGCAAAATTATCACGCTCTGCACACAGCTTCATTGAAAAGTATTCCGCATCCGTCTCCACCTCAACCGAAACGAGCTTGTTGACATCAACTTCTGCCGGAATACAATAAAATATCTGAGAATACTGATTTGAAAAAGTAACCTTGTAATTTCCTTCCTCGTCCGTCGCAGCTTCAGCCCCCCAGCGTGTAACGACTTCCAAGTCCTTTGCATTATACTCAATTACCCTCTGCTTTACAGCGTCCTGCACAGCAGCATCAAGCCCCCCGGCTTCAACATCTGTACAGACATGCCTTGCATCATACAGTTCTTTTGCGCTGACAGCTGATGCATTTCCCGCCAGCATAGCTCCTATCACCAATGTGACAATCGCCCTGCTCATAAATTTTCGCATATTGTTCTCCTTTACCATAAGAAATATATATACCCATTTGTGATTTTAACTATTTTTTTTATTTACATCTTGTCATTTTTAGCTATTTTTGTCTCATTTCTTGCTCTTGTTGTTAAATTGCACAATTTATAACAATCTTTCACAAATTAGCTGTGCATTTTTATGTTAATCAGGTAATTTCTCATTTCATGGTAACTGTTCATGTAACAAAGTACTTTTTCTTCCATCAACTTCTGTAAAATAAAATTGTGGTGGTACTTTTTAATATATACATATTCATTTCTATTGTTTATAATGCATACTATGAATATAATGATGTAGGAATCAAAAGGTATTTTGCTCCCAAAAATATCGGATTGCTTCGTTCTTTGTTTACACTCTCGCAATCCTGATATAATAGTGTCAGCATCCAAATGTGCCGTACGTCAACCAAAATCACCAGAGCACAGCACTAACTGCAGATGAAAAATGCCTGCATGGATTTTACATTGTAGTTTTACAGCAGGCTACTCAGAAACGAGGATTATAAATGAATAAACGAAATTATCAAAAAGAGCTTGAACAGCTCATCTCCAATATAGAGCCGGGCAGGGTTCCAACACTGCTATTGCATGCATGCTGTGCACCGTGCAGCAGCTACTGTCTTGAATACCTTTCACAGTATTTTTCCGTAACTGTCCTTTTCTATAATCCTAATATCTCACCTGAAGCAGAATACACTAAAAGGGTTGATGAGATACGAAGGCTTATCGATGAGCTTCCGACTAAGAACAAAGTATCACTTATTGAAGGAAGATACCTTCCTGAGGAATTCTATTCTTCTGTAAAAGGGCTTGAAAATGAGCCTGAAGGCGGAAAAAGATGTCCTGTCTGTTATGAACTGCGTCTACGCGAGGCTGCTGTCACAGCAAAGGAACTTAAATTTGACTATTTTACGACAACCTTAAGCATAAGCCCGCTAAAGGATGCCGAAAAGCTCAACGAGATTGGAAAAAAACTTTCGGACGAATACGGTGTTGCCTACCTATATTCCGATTTCAAGAAAAAAAATGGATATAAGCGCTCGATTGAGCTTTCAAGAGAGTACAATCTGTACAGACAGAATTTCTGTGGCTGCGTGTTCTCAAGACGTGAGGCGGACAACGAAAAATAGCAGGGAGATTTCCCTGCTATTTTGCAATCTTAATTATCCGGATAAAAAACGCACACCTCGTTGTCGAATTCCTTAATCCTAAGTCCAAAAGGATATAACAGCGGATAAGCTCCGCCTGCCGAACGCGCAATGATATAACATGCATGGTAGGTGAGATTCTCCTCCTCCGGCAGACCAAATATATATCTTCCAATCTGCTTAGTCTCCGTGTTGCTGCTCAAATCGATATCGTACGGTGACGGCGGGGTGTCAAGGCTCACCAGATAGAATATGTACATGATATAGGCCTCTGCCACATATAT
>CAKSIR010000167.1 GCA_934462775.1 uncultured Ruminiclostridium sp. | reverse complement strand
TACATGATATTTTAACAGAATAAAGGAGAAAAAATGCTTCAGCTTAAAAAAATAACCAAGCAATACCGAATGGGCGATACAGATATACACGCTCTCAAGGGCATTGACCTTGCATTCCGCGACCATGAGTTTGTTTCAATTTTAGGTCCGTCAGGCTGCGGAAAAACCACTACACTGAATATTATCGGCGGACTTGACCGATATACCTCCGGCGACCTTATCATAAACGGACGCTCCACCAAGGAGTTCAAGGATAAAGACTGGGACGCCTACCGCAACCATTCCATCGGCTTTGTATTCCAAAGCTATAACCTGATTCCACATCAGACAGTGCTTGCAAACGTTGAGCTTGCGCTGACGCTTTCGGGCGTATCCAAATCAGAGCGAAGAAAGCGCGCCGTTGAGGCTCTTGAAAAGGTAGGTCTTGGCAATCAGCTCAACAAAAAGCCAAGCCAGATGTCAGGCGGTCAGACTCAGCGCGTCGCTATCGCTAGAGCGCTGGTAAACGACCCTGATATTCTCCTCGCAGACGAGCCAACAGGCGCACTCGACACCCAGACAAGCGTCCAGATAATGGAGATAATCAAGGAAATCTCCAAAGATAAGCTTATCATAATGGTAACTCATAACCCCGAGCTTGCGGAGCTTTATTCGAGCCGCATTGTAAAGCTGGTTGACGGCGAGGTCGTAAGCGATACCAATCCTTTTACAGATGAGGAAATCGCGCAGTCTGAAGCCGAAAAAAACGTTAAAAAAGATACCGCAAAGGGCAAGAAATCCATGTCAATGCTCACTGCGCTGTCCCTTTCCTTCAACAATCTGCTTACCAAAAAGGGCAGAACCTTTATGACCGCCTTTGCGGGAAGCATCGGAATTATCGGCATTGCCCTGATTCTTGCGCTTTCAACCGGCGTACAGAATTACATTGACGATGTGCAGAAGAACACGCTGTCCTCCTACCCTATTTCGATTACCGCGCAGGAATCGGATATGGCGGCAATAATGTCGGTAATGGCTGAAACCTCGGCGTCGGTGAAAGACGCTCCCGACCACGATAACGACGCGGTTTATGAGAACTCCATGCTGCTGAGTCTTTTCAACAACATTTTCAGCCACGACATCAGCACCAATAATCTCACCGCATTTAAGGAATACGTTGACGAACAGCTTGCCGACCCCGAAAGCGACCTGTCCAAGTACGCCTCAAGCGTGCAATACAGCTACAACGTAAGCATGAACAACTACGTCAAGGACGAAAACGGCGAATACCGTTCAACAAACCTGGGCGACGCGTTTACCTCCCTCGGCTCAGCCAACGCCTCCACCGGCGATAACAGCAAAACCTCCGCGGTTTATTCCATGATGTCAGCCAACCTGTCGAGCTACAACCTATGGGGCGAGCTTATGTCGGGAACAAACGGAGAACTTGTTTCAGACGCTATCAAGGAGCAGTACGAGCTTGTTTACGGGGAATGGCCGACCAAGGCGAACGAAATCGTGCTTGTCCTTAACAAGAACAATGAAATTTCCGACATCGCATTTTACGCTCTCGGACTTATCAGCAATGACGAAATCAACAAGATTTTCGCCGCCTCAATGAACGGCGAGGACTACAAACGCAGCGCGCAGAAGGTTTCGTACGAGGACATTTGCAAAATCACGTTTAAAATGCTGCTGAACACCGATTACTATACGGATTCAAACAGCGACGGCGTTTGGGAATACATCGGCGATGACGAAACGCAGCTCGATATGCGCGTAAAGAACGGCTACGACCTGAAAATAAGCGGCATTATCAGAACCGACGCCGACCCCGGCAGTGCGCTGATAAGCGACACCTTCGGCTACACAAAGGAGCTTACCGAATATATCATAAATACCGTAAACGGCAGCGAAATCGTCAAAGCGCAGGAATCGGACGACAACGCTAACCTTAACGTAATTTCAGGTCTGCCCTTTGAAATAACAAGGGAAAATGAAATTACAGACAGCGAAAAGGCTGCTGCAATCAAGGAATATTTTTCAAGTCTTACCACGGCCGAAAAGGCGGAGCTTTACAAAACAATGGTTTCCGACCCAAGCGATGAGTACGTTGAACAAATGCTGGACGTTTACACGTCCGACTATAAGACCCGTTCGGATATAGAAACACTTATCGCGTCAACCTACGGAATTGACCTTGAGCAGGCGCAGAGCTATCTTTCGGGATACACCGATGAAGAGCTTGCCGACCTTATGAAGGAGCAGTTCACAAACGTAATAAAATCTCAGTATGCTTCGGCTGCCGAGGATACGATAAAGTCTGTTTCGACCGCTCCAAGCGAAGAAGAACTGGCTGCGCTTATCACAAGAGTAACCTCTCAGCTTACCGACAGCCAGACAAAAATCGGATATGTTGCACGGAGCTGGAACGAGGATACGGGCATGGACATAACGACCATTATGGGCTACCTTGCAGGCGTACCGCAGGCAGAGCTTGACGGCTATGTTCAAAGCGCTGCAGCCGCTGACGCTGCACAGATGTATTCACAGTATGCCGCGTCCGATGAAGAAACGGTAAACGCAAAGCTTGCCGCCGCGTTTGACAGCACTTACGGAAGCGAAAACGACGAGGCAGTGCTGCTCGGCTACTACAAAAAATATATGCCGTCCCGTGTTTCCGACATGACATACGACGAGGTTCTTGAAAAATTAGGCGTACTCAGCCTTTCATCTCCGTCGGCAATCAATATTTATGCTGACACCTTTGAAAACAAGGACAGCATTTCACAGGTCATTTCAGACTACAACGACGCCGCAAGCGAGGACGACCGAATAAGCTACACCGACTACATCGCCCTGCTCATGTCGGGCATTACCACAATAATCAACGCTATTTCATTCGGTCTTATCGCTTTCGTTTCAATTTCACTGGTTGTATCGTCAATCATGATTGGAATTATAACCTACATTTCCGTTCTCGAACGTACAAAGGAAATCGGTATTCTCCGAGCAATCGGAGCGTCAAAGAAGGACGTTAAGCGCGTGTTCAACGCCGAAACAATCATTGTCGGCTTTACTTCCGGCGCTCTCGGAATTATAATTTCGCTGATACTCTGCATACCTATCAATCTTATTGTCCATGCAGTCAGCGGCGTTTACGAGATAAACGCAGCCCTTGCTCCTGCCGCCTGCCTTATTCTGGTGGCGATAAGTATGCTTCTCACGCTCATTGCGGGACTTATTCCTGCGTCGGTTGCAGCTAAGAAGGATCCTGTTGAAGCGCTCAGAACCGAATAAAGCTTATGCAGTCAATCGAACAAAAGCAGCGGCAGACGAAAAATGTCTGCCGCTGTTTGGACTGCCAAAGAAAGTTGAATTTGATTTTCACCTTTTTCAAGGATGTTATGTTTTTCGAAAAGCAAAATCCTGCTGTTTTATACAGCAGGATTTCGGTGCGTCGAAAAACTTGCCACCGGCAACTTTTTCGAGGATAATG
>CAKSIR010000166.1 GCA_934462775.1 uncultured Ruminiclostridium sp. | reverse complement strand
ATGATGCTTCCATAAGCAAGCTTCTCGACCCGGTTGACAGAATCCAGAAGCTTCTCAAGGAGTACAATAAGAAGTAAGTTAATGCAACCCGGACGGGTGTTAAAACATGCATTCAGGACTGTGAGGTGTATGTGCCGGTTGTATATATGCATAGCGACTCCGTTGTGACCAAAAGTCGCGCTATGCATATATACAACCGGCGCATACACGGCGTAGCTGTCTGGCATGTTTTAACACCCTGTTTTTGTATTCCAATAAGTCTTGCATGAGTATGTCTTTATTGATTGTATTAAAAGTCAACCTTCCCATGCTATCTTTCCCAAGTAAAAAAACTGTAAAGCAAGTGCAATCCGCTAAATCGGAATCACCTTTACTTTACAGTCCTATTAATCCAATCAATTATTCTGCACAGAGCAGGCTGGCTGCTCTCCGGTTACGGCAGCTTCACATCTGTATCTCCGCCCGCTGTGTAACCGGCATTGGTGTCTCCACCTGATGAGGTGCCTGCTCCCGCACCCGCATCTCCGCCTGTCATGTACCCTGCATTAGTGTCGCCGCCTGCAAATGCTCCGGCTCCCGCGCTCGCATCTCCTCCGGCTGTTCCGGCGGCATCCGAATCTCCTCTGCTATTTCCCGGTGCATTGGTATCTCCTCCGACAGTGCCAGCTTTCTTATCCCCTCCTACAGAGCCGGAGGCATTGCCGTCACCTCCAAGCGCCCCTGCATTCTTGTCACCACCGACAGTGCCCGAAGCATTGTCGTCACCTCCGGGATGACCGGACACATTGCCATCACCCGATACCATTCCTGTGGCGTTGCCGTCACCGCCTGCCGATGACTCAGCGTTACCGTCACCACCGGCTCCATTATAGCTCTTGTCTCCCAGCGCATTCTGTATGTCCTCAATGGCGGCTGTCGATTCCTGCCGGCTGTTATCGCCATTATCAATAATGTTATCAGGCAGTGTATCAGTTTTGACACTGTTATCAGCATATTCGGTATATTCGGGAAACTCTTTTATTTCAAGCCCCTCGTGAGCTGCTTGCATGAAGCTCTTCCATATTGTCATAGGATATGTGCCGCCCGTAAGGTCAGCCATCCTCTTTGGAATGTCATACCCAACCCACACCGCTGTTGTGTAGTATGCGGAGTATCCCACGGTCCAGCCATCCTTGTTGTCCGTTGTGGTTCCCGTCTTTACCGCAGCTACCGCGTTATCAAGCTTAGCCCCTGTGGCAATTCCGTGTTCCACACCATATTGCAGCATTTTGCTCACCATTCTGGCTGCATTCTTTTCATAAATCTGCGTCCCATTGCCTCCATTATCCACAATAGTCCTGCCCTTTGAGTCGGTTATCCTCATAACCGCCGTAGGTTCGTGGAAAACTCCGTCACCCGCAAGCGCCGCATAAGCGCCTGCCATCTCAAGTGCGCTCGCTCCATAGCTCCAACCGCCAAGGCATGCCGCCATGTAATGCTCATCATCACCAATCTTTCTGAAATGCATCTTTTTTACAAAGGACATTCCGTACTCAGGTGTGATCTGTTCAAAAAGCTTCCATGCCGCCACATTTGATGACCACGCGAGTGCCTCCTGCAAGGTCTCCTCACCGGGATATCTGTTCTCAAAATTCTCCGGACCGCCCTCCATCGGTGAATCATCTATAAGCTCATCCGGGTTATGTCCAAGTCCCAGATACGGTGCGTACACCACAAGCGGCTTGATGGCACTTCCCGGCTGCCTGAAGCTCTGGTACGCACGATTGAGCGTATAGCCGGGAAGCCCCTGATTTCTGCCTCCCACAATCGCCGTGACATATCCTGCAGCATTGTCTATACATACCGCCGAAGCCTGAAGCTTATACACGCCTTCATCGTTAGTCTCTGTATTCCAAGCCAATGCAGCATCCAGCGAATCCATGAGAAGCTGCTGCTTGTCCATATCTATCGCCGTGTATATCCTGTATCCTCCTGTAAAAAGAGTTCTCTGATAACGCGAATACCAGTCATCATACAGCTCCTTGTACGCTGCCTCGTCATCCTCGTCGATAAATTCATATCTGAAATTAAAGCCCGCCGCTTTCATAAGTGAGCGCGTAGCGCAGTAGTACACATAAGTCTCAACCGAATCATACTTCTCAGCTTCGGATGGGGTCAGCACAATCTCTTCGTCTATCGCCTTCTGATATTCTTCATCGGATATGCTCCCGTAATCATGCAGCAGTCCAAGTATGTAATCCCGCCTCTCCACTCCTCTGTCCAAATGCTCAAATGGGTCATACTTGGATGGATTATTAGGTATTGTTGTCAAAAATACAAGCTGTGATATCGACAGCTCACCCGCAGCTTTGTTAAAGTACCCCTGCGCCGCCGCCTCAATGCCGTACAGACCATTGGCGAAGTATATATTATTTATGTAAAATTCAAGTATCTGATCCTTGGTATAGCGCTTTTCAAGCTCCATCGAAAGAAATATCTCTGTTATCTTCCTCTCCCATGTGACATCCTGTGAAAGATAGATATTTCTCGCTACCTGCTGGGTTATGGTACTCGCGCCCTGCGCCTTGCTCTTAGTCTTAAAATTAATGCTTCCGGCTCTTATTATGGCGGCAATATCTATGCCTCCATGTCTATAGAACTTTCTATCCTCAATGAGAACGAATGCATCTTTTACAACCTTCGGTATCTTATAGGACTCAAGATAATACAGCTCCTTCACACCGCTGACTGTTGTTATCTCTTCCCCATTCACGTCATAGATAATACTTGTCTCCGTACTTCTGAAATCAGAAAGCCTGCTTGCTGCTGCGATAGCCTTCGCATTGCCTATATACTTCCCTACCGCAGACAAATAAGGGCTGACAGCGACAAGCCCCAGCCCCACAATCGACAACAATATGATAAAGACAATTAAAAATATCTTTAAGCCTTTCCTCATATCCACCTCTGAATCTTCGGTACATTAGATAATTTCAAAACCAAAAATCACCAATAAACAGTTGTGCACTATACATTATATAAATCAATCAGCGTACGGACTGCCCGACTGCAAGCAGCCACACCATCCATACGCTGTCGATACTACATCGTGATTTCATCACCCAATAATTTCGCCGTTCGTCAAGAGTGAACAAGCTCCCTCTGACTCTCTTTCGCTCATTATAACATGAATTTCATCCATGATTACATCAAAAGTTCGTTAAGCACATAAATATGTCAACTCCCTAACGCCCATTATTTCATAATCATACTCCTGCATACTGCAAGCATTGCCACCAATAAGCAGTTTGAAAATTATATTTCCAAACTGCTTATAAATTATAAATCGCAGTTACCTACAGTTCTTGGGAACGGAACGACATCACGGATATTGCCCATGCCTGTGAGGTACATTACGCAGCGCTCAAAGCCAAGACCGAAGCCGGCATGTCTTGCTGAGCCGTACTTTCTAAGGTCAAGGTAGAACTGGTAGTCCTCCTTCTTAAGACCAAGCTCATCCATTCTCGCAACGAGCTTATCGTAATCGTCCTCTCTCTGGCTTCC
>CAKSIR010000165.1 GCA_934462775.1 uncultured Ruminiclostridium sp. | reverse complement strand
GTGTACACCCAGTTAACGGGCTTAACCGGATTTCTGACAAGCAGCTTTCCGAGAAAAAGTCTCTCGATAATCTGTAACAACGCATACAGCAGTCCCCACGCAAGGAACGTGAAATTAGCTCCGTGCCATATTCCCGTTAACAGAAACACGATGAATACATTTCTGTAGGTTTTCCCAGCGCCCTCCCTGCTGCCACCGAGCGGAAAATACACATATTCCTTGAACCACGACGACAACGAGATATGCCATCTGCGCCAGAACTCCTGCACCGAAAGCGATGTGTATGGATAATTGAAATTTTCCTTAAATCTGAACCCGAACATTCTTCCAAGCCCTATCGCCATGTCCGAGTAGCCCGAGAAATCATAGTAAATCTGCATCGTGTACGAGAGCGCCCCAAGCCATGCCGTAAGGCTTCCCATCAGCTCAGGCTCCATAGCCCAGACAGCGTCAGCCGTAAGTGCAAACGTATTGGCAAGCAGCACCTTCTTCGCAAGCCCGCATATAAAACGTCTCTGACCCGACAAGAAGAGCGGTGCGCTCTCCTTTCTCGTATCAATCTGCCTTGCCACATCGCTGTACTTGACAATCGGTCCGGCGATAAGCTGAGGAAAGAAGGATACATACAGCGCAAATTTTAGGATATTTTTCTGAACCTGTGCCCTTCCCGAGTACACATCAATGACGTAGGACATAGCCTGAAAGGTGAAAAAAGATATACCTATCGGGAGCACAATCTCCTTAATTCCAAGCACTCCCGTCCCCTGCATGGAGAACATCGCCCCAAACGCCTGCCCGCAGCCCATTGCTCCCGCGAACATTCCAATCATATTCTCGAGCACCACCACAAGCATATTAAAGTACTTAAACACAAAGAGCATCGCAAGATTTAACACTATTGCCAACAACAGTATGCTCCTTGCGCGCCGCCTCTCCATCAGACGTCCTGCTGTATAGTTGAGCACAATCGAAAAGAGCATGATGAGCAGATAATATATTCCGCCCCATGCATAGAATATGAGGCTTGCGATTAAAAGCCACACATTCTTAAGCGTATACCTAAGCCTTCCATCCGCCACCTTGGACAGAAGCATATTTACAATCAGAACCGTCGGCAGAAAAATCCACAAAAAACTCATTGAAGCAAACAGCATTTTTCTTACCCCGCGAAAAAGCGCGTCCCCGCCTTCCTGTCCTCGCTCACCTCATACAGAAGCTCCGGCTTATCGCCGTTAATTATCACCATGTCTATTCCGTTCTCATTCGCGATTGATGCCGCCTTTAGCTTGGTCGCCATGCCACCCGTTCCGAGCTTGGAGCCTGCTCCTCCCGCTAGCGCCCTTATCTCATCAGTTATTCCGTGAACCTCCTCGATGAGCTTCGCGTCCTCGTATTTATGTGGATCCTTGTCATACAATCCGTCTATGTCGGACATGATCACAAGGGTATCCGCCTTCGCCACGGACGCCACTATCGCCGCGAGTGAGTCATTCTCGCCTACCTCGAGTTCAAGCTCATCTATCGCAACCGTGTCGTTCTCATTGACTATCGGAATTACACCAAGCTCAATAAGCTTCGCCATGGCATTCTCGACATTTCTTCTCCTGTCCTCAATGAGAACATACTTTGTCAGGAGAAGCTGCGCAACCGTCACACCGTACTCAGAGAACTTCTTGTCGTACATATCCATAAGCTCACACTGTCCGACAGCCGCACATGCCTGCTTACCCGGCGTATCCTTCGGGCGTTCCCTAAGCCCAATCTTACTCATTCCAAGTGCAATCGAACCGCTTGACACCAGTATCATCTGGTTTCCCGCGTTCTGAAGGTCAGCGATGGTCTTTACTATCTTCTCGACCCTCCTGATATTAAGATGCCCCGTCGCATAGGTCAGCGTCGATGTACCTACTTTTACTACAATTCTCTTTCCTGTCATGTCTCTTCTCCTGTTTCCCGGGACACCTGTCCCAAATCCTCTGCCCCAATAAATCAGAACTGGCTGTTATATAGCTGTGAATAGAATCCACCCTTCGCAAGGAGGGTATCATGGTTACCCTGCTCTATTATGTGTCCGTCCTTCATTACAAGGATGACATCCGCCTCACGGATCGTTGATAGTCTGTGTGCCACGATAAAGCTTGTCCTGCCATTCATCATGCGCGCAAAGGCTTCCTGAATCTTGATTTCCGTTCTGGTATCGATTGATGAGGTAGCCTCATCAAGTATGAGCATAGGTGGCAGGCAGAGCATTACTCTTGCTATGCACAGAAGCTGCTTCTGTCCCTGTGACAGGCTTCCGCCGTCCTCGTTGAGCACTGTGTCGTAGCCCTGCGGAAGTCTCTTTATAAAACTGTGTGCATGTGAGGCCTTTGCTGCCGCAATCATCTCTTCTTCTGTGGCATCCGGCTTACCCATCTTAAGATTCTCCCTGATGGTTCCGTTCTTAAGCCATGTGTCCTGAAGCACCATACCGTAAGATCTTCTAAGGCTTCCTCTGGTGACATCCCTTATGTCATCGCCCGCAACCTTGATGCTTCCCGAATTTACATCGTAGAAACGCATGAGAAGGTTGATGAGTGTCGTCTTACCGCAGCCCGTAGGACCTACGATGGCGATACGCTGTCCCGGCTTCACAGAGAGATTGAAATCCTCGATAAGCTTCTGATCCGGAACATATGAAAAATATACATTCTCAAGCTCCACATGTCCGTCCGCATTTACCGTCTTAGCATTTTCCGGCTCAGGAACCTGCGGCTCCTCCTCTATAAGCTCCATAACTCGTCCCGCACAGGTGAGTGCGTTCTGAAGCTCGGTAACAACGCCTGAAATCTCATTGAACGGCTTGGTGTACTGATTTGCGTAGCTGAGCATACTCGAGAGCCTGCCAATGCTTATTCTGCCGTGCACCGCGGATATCGCACCGACAAGCGCGACGAGCATGTACACGATACTGTTTACAAATCTGGTTGAAGGGTTCGTTATCGATGAGAAGAAGATTGCCTTTAAGGAGCACTTCTCAAGTCTGTCATTTACCTCGTCAAACTTCTCCTTTACCTCGTCCTCCTGGCTGTACGCCTTCACAACTTTTAAATTTCCGACCATCTCATCTATGATTGCTGTCTGCTCGCCTCTCGTCTCAGACTGCTTTTTGAACATCTCGTGGGTGTTCTTGGCGATATACGCCGCAACAAAAAGTGAGAGCGGCGTCACACACACAACGACAATCGTTATCGGAATGTTGATAGTGAGCATAAATCCAAGCGTTCCGAGTATCGTTATAACCCCCGTAAACAACTGTGTAAATCCCATCAGAAGACCGTCTGCAAACTGGTCAACATCCGCGATGACACGGCTCACCACATCGCCGTAAGGGTGCCCGTCAATGTACTTGAGCGGAAGTATCTCAAGCTTTCTTATCGCCTCAGTACGGATGTCCCTTATTACGTTGTAGGTAATCTTGTTGTTGGATACGTTCATAAGCCACTGTGCAATTGCACCGATAATGATTACCGCTATCATTGTCTTAATTATCGAAAGTATTCCATCAAAATCCACCATTCCCTCATTGATTATGAGGTCTATCGCATTACCTGTGAGTATCGGAACATACAATGTACATGCCACCGTGACTGCCGCAAGCAATATCGAAATTATAAGAAAAACATAATATTTTTTGATATATCTGAGCACCTTGCCTATTGTGCTCCTGTCC
>CAKSIR010000164.1 GCA_934462775.1 uncultured Ruminiclostridium sp. | reverse complement strand
GCGTTTATTATACCACAACTTTGAGCAAAAGTATACAGTCTTGATTTTCACTGTACCGTTGTCAGTACAATCAACAAGACTTTCGGTAAATTTTGCAGCTTGTCAAAGTTACCTTTTGCTAACTTTTCACAGGCGATGCAAGTATGCATAAACTCAGCTCGATATATTTAAGTTGCTATACGCTAATGCCTGAATTATATAGCAAAATAGGGTCAAATTATGCAAATATTACAAATCAATCCTGCAAGAGGTTAAGTAAAGTTTTATATTTCTACAAATTTTATAAAAGGTATTGACATTTGAGTTAGTATAGGGTAATATAATAACCGTGGTTAGGTGCGACTAACCAAAATGTATGATTTATGAGTTTGCTAAATACAACAGCTCAAAATGGAGGATGGTATGATGCCGTTGACATTTGCTAATGTAGGCGAGGAAAACATGATCAAAAAAGTGGGCGGAAACCCGGAAATCAGAAAGTTCCTCGAAAACCTTGGCTTCGTTGCAGGCGGCACAGTGACAGTTGTAAGCCAGATAGGCGGGAATGTTATTGTGAACGTCAAGGAATCCAGAGTTGCCGTTTCCAAAGAGATGGCAAGCAAAATAATGGTATGAGTACGGGAGGAGAATTTATGGCTACTTTGAAGGACGCAAAAATCGGGCAGACCGTCAAGGTCAGGAAGCTTTGCGGAGAGGGCGCAATCAAGCGCAGAATTATGGATATGGGCATCACAAAGGGCGTCGAGGTCTATATCAGAAAGGTTGCTCCGCTGGGAGATCCTGTTGAAGTTACAGTCAGAGGCTACGAGCTTTCATTGCGCAAGGCTGACGCTGAAATGATTGAAATTGAATAATTTATATGCATAAGTTAGCCTTTGCTAACTTTGAAAGGACAGAATATGGACATCAGAATTGCACTTGCAGGTAACCCGAATGCAGGCAAAACCACGCTTTTCAACGCGCTGACGGGTTCCAACCAGTTCGTCGGCAACTGGCCCGGCGTAACCGTTGAAAAAAAGGAAGGCAAGCTTAAAAACCACAAGGACGTTATAATCACCGACCTTCCGGGTATCTATTCGCTTTCACCGTACACACTGGAGGAAGTAGTTGCCCGCAACTACCTTATCGGCGAACGCCCCGACGCTATTTTGAACATCATCGACGGTACGAACCTGGAGCGTAACCTTTACCTCACAACACAGCTTGTCGAGCTTGGTATTCCGGTTGTAATCGCTATCAACATGATGGACGCCGTAAAGAAAAGCGGCGACAAAATCAACACCGAACAGCTTTCAAAGGAGCTGGGCTGCAAGGTAGTTGAAATTTCCGCCCTCAAGGGTACAGGAATTAAGGAAGCTGCCGAAGCTGCTGTTAAGGCTGCCGAGTCAAAGGTTCCTACAATTCCTCAGCATTCGTTCTGCGGCTGTGTTGAGCACGCAATCGCGCACATTGAGGAAGCCTTCCTCCACGACATTCCCGAGGAGCAGCAGAGATGGTACGCTGTAAAGCTGTTCGAGCGCGACGAAAAGGTGCTTGAAATGCTGCAGCTCCCGCAGGACATCAGGGATCACATCGAAAACGACATTGTATCCTGCGAAAAGGAAATGGACGACGACTCCGAATCCATTATCACAAACGAAAGATACATATACATCGCAACAATAATCAAGGACTGCTACAAGAAGAAAAACAAGGGCGGACTTACCGTTTCGGATAAGATTGACCGCGTTGTTACAAACCGTTTCGCAGCGCTGCCTATCTTCGCAGTTATCATGTTCCTTGTTTACTACATTTCAATGGTAACGGTAGGTACTGCCGCAACCGACTGGGCAAACGACGGACTGTTCGGCGACGGCTGGCACCTGTTCGGCATCGGCTCCGGCGAATACGAGGAGGCAGCCGAGGAATACGGCTCATCGCCTGACGTTATCAATGCGTTCGTTGAGCTTAAGGGCGACGAAGCGGCGGCTGACGCTATGGCTTCTCTTGAGGACGAGGAAAGCGAGCCTGACGTTGACGCTGTTAAGTCCGCGCTTGACTCATTCGTTCTTACGGTAGGCGACGATGAAGAAGCGTCCTACATTGCAGAGGACGAGGAAACACTTGAGGAAACGGAAGAAACAGTCACAGGCGCCGACTTAAAGGCAGCGGTTGAAGCGTTTGAAAAGTACGACTGCGCCGAGCCTGATCCTGCTAATTACGGCGTTTGGGTTCCGGGTATTCCCGTACTGGTTGAACAGGGTCTGGACGCAGTCAACTGCGCTGACTGGCTGAAGGGACTTATCCTTGACGGTATTATCGCCGGCGTAGGCGCTGTCCTCGGTTTCGTACCGCAGATGCTGGTTCTGTTCATTCTTCTTGCAATCCTTGAAGCCTGCGGCTACATTGCGCGTATTGCGTTCGTGCTTGACCGTATCTTCAGAAAGTTCGGTCTTTCAGGCAAGTCCTTTATCCCGATTCTTATTGGTACAGGCTGCGGTATCCCTGGCATTATGGCGTCAAGAACAATCGAAAATGAGCGCGACCGCCGTATGACCATCATGACGACAACGTTTATTCCATGCGGCGCTAAGCAGCCGTTCATTGCAATGATTGCAGGCGCAATCTTCGGCGGTTCACCGTGGATCGCAACAGGCTCTTACTTCCTCGGCATGGCGGCAATCATCGTTTCGGGTATCATCTTAAAGAAAACAAAGATGTTCGCAGGCGATCCTGCACCGTTCGTAATGGAGCTTCCTCCTTACCATGTTCCGACAGTGGGCAACGTTCTCCGTTCAATGTGGGAGCGCGGCTGGTCCTTCATCAAAAAGGCAGGCACAATTATTCTTCTTTCAACTATCGTAGTTTGGTTCACATCGTTCTTCGGCTGGGTAGACGGTTCGTTTATGATGCTGGCTGAGGATCAGATGGAATACAGCATACTCGCTCAGATAGGCAAGGGAATCTGCTGGATATTCGCACCTCTCGGCTGGGGCGATTGGCAGGCGACTGTTGCAGCGGTTACGGGTCTTGTTGCAAAGGAAAACATTGTTGCTACAATGGGTATCCTTTATGGCGGCGGCGACGCTTCTGTATACGCAAACATCGGCGCTGCGTTCACAGCGGTAAGCGGTATGTCCTTCTTAGTATTTAACCTGCTCTGCGCACCTTGCTTTGCAGCTATGGGCGCTATCAAGCGTGAAATGAACAACGCTAAGTGGTTCTGGTTTGCAATCGGTTACGAGTGCGGCTTCGCTTATGTAATCGCTCTTATGGTAAACTACTTCGGCAAGCTGTTCACAGGCGCTCTTGCAGGCGTTGGCGACATCATCGGTCTTGTAGCTGCATTCGCGCTCCTCGGCTTCATGATTTATATGCTGGTCAGACCTTACAAGGAGGCTACAAAGCTTACAGCAAAGGTCAAGGTTAAATAAGTCCCCTTTATTTTAAATAAATACTCATTGTGATTCCGCCAAAAGCGGAGTCACTGCCGAAAGGCAAAAGCTATCAGGGAGGTAACAAAAATGCTCGAATTTATTATGTCGTACGGCGGAACAATAGTTGTTCTCCTGCTGCTTGCAGCAATTGTGGCATTCGTGATTTACAGAATGGTCAAGGACAAAAAGCAGGGCAAATCCTCCTGCGGCAACAACTGCGCTCACTGCGCCTGCGCAGGCGCGTGCCACAGCAGCGCAGCAAAGAAAAAAAGATAAATCTCCATTCATTTTGTGCTGAATACATTCCACCCCCTGCGGATTATGCGCAGGGGG
>CAKSIR010000163.1 GCA_934462775.1 uncultured Ruminiclostridium sp. | reverse complement strand
TTATCCATCTGTGTTATCAATTATACTTACATTGCTTCTCGGTTTTTTAATTTGGGCAAATAATCTGAATATTTCAGATTTCAATGAAGTAAAATCAGTATTTGAGGGCACGCTTACTTTTACTTCAATAATTCTCGGTTTTATTGGGGTTTTGATTACGTTTGTAGTGTCATTAAAAAGTGAATCAGAACGTGTACTTTATTTTTTTGATCATATTGACCAAAGTTTTTTTGTCCGAATAGTCAAATATCAAATTTTATCAGGATTGTTATTATCCGTTTTGTCTATAAGCATGTTTATTATAGTAAATTATGAATTTGCGAATATAGTATTTATATTTTGGTTTTATCCGTTGATATATTTTTCCTGCTCAACTTATCGCCTTTTGTCATGCTTGATTGATTTAATGCTGAGAAGCGATCCTAAAAAGCCAAAAGTAAGCAACCCAATAAAAAAATAAAAATTCACAGGATCTACAAGATCGTTAAGCTCTCACTCAGTGAGGGCTTTTCTTATATCTAAATTCAAGGAGGTGGGCCGCATGACGGCACGTCAAAAGAAATTCGCTGAATATTACGCGCAGTGCGGCAACACTGTTCAAAGCGCAATTAAGGCAGGCTACAGTGAGAATTACGCAAACGCAAGAGCGCATGAATTGTTGGATAATGTTGGAGTTTCAAATTATATCCGAGAGTTGTCCGAAAAGTCGCGGCAGGAGCGCATTTTAACTGCGTCGCAGCGGCAGGAAATACTTTCGGGTATTGCGAAAAATGCAGAAGAGGAAACTGCGGATAGAATCAAAGCCATTGACACCCTCAACAAAATGACAGGCGAGTACACGCAGAAGGTCGATGTATCGGGGGATATGGGAGTGAAGATAATTGATGACTGTTAGGCTCAGCGAGGTTATTGCGCCCTCGTTCTACGATTTGCACAAGGACATCAAACAGGACAAACACACCCACTACTGGCTTAAGGGCGGCAGAGGTTCGACGAAATCCTCTTTTGTTTCTGAGGAGCTGATCACCGGCATTATGCGAAATTCCGAAGCAAATGCGGTTGTTATCCGCAAAGTGGGCTTGTATCTTAAGGACAGCGTTTACGAGCAGCTCCTGTGGGCAATATCAAAGCTCGGAGTTGAACGTTACTGGCAGGAAAAGCTTTCGCCCCTTGAATTGGTTTACATTCCGACAGGTCAGCGCATTATCTTCCGCGGAGCCGATAAGCCTAAAAAGCTGAAATCGACCAAGGTAAGAAGCGGATACATTCGGTATGTCTGGTACGAGGAAACCGATGAATTTAACGGCATTGAGGAAATCCGCACGATAAATCAGTCCTTGCTGCGCGGCGGAGAAACTTTCACGGTTTTTTACACGTTCAACCCGCCCAAATCGCAGCGAAACTGGATAAACAGTGAGGTTCTTGTACCGCAGGACGACAAAATCGTGCATCACAGCGACTATCGTTCTGTGCCGCCCGAATGGCTGGGCGAGCAGTTTCTGATTGAAGCAAAGCACCTTGAGAAAATCAACCCCGACCATTACCGCCACGAATATCTCGGCGAGGTTACGGGAACGGGCGCAGAGGTGTTCACAAACGTTGTTATTCGTCCTATCACGGACGAGGAAATAAAGTCGTTCGACCATATCAAACGCGGCATTGACTGGGGCTACGGCGCAGACCCGTTTGTATACATAGCAGCTCATTTCGACAGCAAGCGGAATCGGCTGTTTATTTTTTACGAATTTTTCAAATGCGCCGCTAAGTTTGATTTGATTGCCGCGGAAATCCGCAAAGAAAATGCGCAAAACGGAATGATTATAGCTGAATCTGCCGAACCGCGTTCCAACGATGAGCTGCGCGACAGGGGTTTACGGATAAGGACGGCGGTAAAGGGTCCCGGAAGCGTTGAACACGGCATAACGTGGCTGCAAAACCTTGAGGAAATCGTTATTGACAGCACGCGCTGTCCGAACGCCGCTCGTGAGTTCAACGAATACGAGCTTGAGCGTGACGGCAGGGGCGAGCTGAAAGCGGATTTTCCCGACAAGAACAACCACAGCATAGACGCAGTTCGCTATGCTCTTGAAGATTACATCGGAAAACGGATTGCAAAATCAACCCACAGCAAGCGCTCGCTGGGCATTTATTGACGGAGGTAAAAATGATTACATCGCCGATTTTTACAACCAATTTGACAGCGGAGGAGATAACTCCCGCCGCTGCAAGAAATTACATAGATAAGCATTACAGATACGAACTGCCGCGTTTAGTGAAGCTGGACGAGTATTACAGCGGGCATCATCAGATTTGCGGCAGAACCAAGGAAGGCGCTTTAAGCAACAACAAGGTTATGACAAACCACGCCGCTTACATTGCAAAATTCACAGCGGCATATCTTATCGGAGCGCCTGTTACATATTCGGCAAAGGACGGTGCGGATATTGCGCCGCTCACGGATTATCTTGCGCTTGCCGACAGCCCCACGCAGGACGCAGACCTTGCGCTTGACGCCGCTGTATTCGGCAGAGCGTATGAGCTGATGTATATGTCAGCTGATGAAACGCCGGTGCCGAAGCTTGCACGGCTTTCGCCGCTGAATGCGTTCGTGGTTTATGACGATACGGTGGAGCAGAATCCCGTGTTCGGGGTTTACTACTACCCTGTGTATGAGCCGGGAAACAGCAGCCCGAAATACTTCAAATGTGCATTGCTTACCGCTGAATATTCGCAGGAGTTTGTTACTTCATCTGGCTTCAGCGTAACGGCTCAGAACGAGCCTGTGCCGCATTTCTTCGGGGCAGTTCCTCTTGACGAGATTTTCAACGACGGACAGCGGCAGGGGGACTTTGAGCAGGTTATCAGCCTGATTGACGCATACAACACATTGCAGTCCGACCGTGTGAACGATAAGGAGCAGTTTGTTGACGCATTACTGCTTATCAAGGGGCAGATACTGGGCGATAATAACGATGAAAAGACCGAAACCTACAACGCCATGAAGCAGAACCGAGTTCTTGAGCTTTCCTCGGACAGCGACGCAAGCTTTCTCACACGTCAGTTTGACGAATCGAGCATTGAGGTCCTGCGAAAAAGCATTGTTTCCGACATTCACAAGATTTCGGGCGTTCCCGATATGTCGGACGAAAGCTTTGCAGGCAACAGCTCAGGCGTTGCGATGAAGTACAAGCTTCTTAATCTTGAACAGATTACCAAGACAAAGGAGCGGTATTTTGCGGAGGGACTGCGCTACCGTCTGAAATGCTTTGCGAATGTTCTTACAGCAAAGGGCGGCGGGTTAATTGACGTTTCGGCTATTAACATAGGCTTTACGCGCAGCCTACCTGCCAACGAGCTTGAGTTGTCGCAGGTGGTTAACAACCTTACGGGCAAAGTTCCGCAGGCAACTCTTCTGTCGCTGCTGCCGTTTGTTGCCGATCCCGAAGCGGCGGCCAAGGAGCTTGCTGATGAAAAGCAGGAGAGCCTTAACCGACAGCAGATGATGTTTTCAAACACTCCTTTGGTAAACGGCAATGAGGAGTAAGGACTACTGGGAAAAGCGTGCGGCGGAGCGCATGGTTGATTACACCGCCGACGCGGAGCAAACGGCAAACACAATGGGCAAGGCTTATCATGCTGTTTCGGTTTACCTTTCCGATGAGGCGGCAAGCGTGCTTAAGTCGTTTGAAAACGCCTTTGATTTGTCCGAGGCGGAGGCAAGGCGTCTGCTTGAAAATCTGCCCGATGATGATATGCTTTCACAGCTGAAAACGGCAGTGGGGAATATTTCCGACCCTGTTAAGCGGAAAGAAGCG
>CAKSIR010000162.1 GCA_934462775.1 uncultured Ruminiclostridium sp. | reverse complement strand
AAGCCGACTTCCGCAGAAGTCGGAATACCCCAATATAAAGCTATGTACTATTGCTTGCGCAATAGTACCAAGTTTTGAGGGGTAAGGGGAACTTTTTTCAAGAAAAAAAGTTCCCCTAAACTGTTTGTATTACACCGACAAAATCCTCGAAAAAGTTGCCGGTGGCAAGTTTTTCGACACGCCGGTGCGGGGTGAAAGCGCCCCGCATTTTTCATTCCCCAAACCGTAATCTCTACATATACGCCGCAGAAAAATTTTACTGCACAACAGATAGTGTAAAGCTGATTTTCGGCGGTGTAATGGGAAAAATCGCAGAAAATACTTGACAGACGATACATTTTACGGTATAATAATAAGGCTAACTTGTAAGGGACAAGTGTTTCTTACTGAATAAATGATTATAAAACCAAACAAAACAAGGAGGAACTGTAATGAAAAGAACATACCAGCCTAAGAAGCTCCAGAGAAAGAAAGAACACGGCTTTATGAAGAGAATGGCTACATCAAACGGCCGCAAGGTATTAGCCAGAAGACGCGCTAAGGGCAGAAAAAGATTAACATACTAATCCTACCCTTATGGGAGAATATTCAAAGAAATTCGTAAGCGTCAAGAAAAATCGGGAATTCCAATATTTGTTCAAAAACGGCGAAACCGTCGTAACATACGGCTTTGTCTGCTACGTCAAGGAAAACAGGCGCAGAATGAACCGCTGCGGAATTATGACCGGCAAGAAAATCGGCAACGCCGTAAAGCGGAACCGTTCAAGGCGCGTAATCAGAGAGGCGTTCAGGCTGATAGACCCTGAGCTCCGGAAAGCAACGGACAAGCGCTACGATTTTGTTTTTGTGGCAAGGGGAAAGACCCCGTCACTCAAATCTTCTCAGATATACGGATTGATGAAAACAAAGCTTCTGAAGAAGCTCAGCGCGAAAAAAGCGCCCGACGCGAGCAGCGGGGAGAAATCCTGATGAAATATATTCTCATATTTATAATCAAGCTGTATCGGTTGACATTTTCGAAAATATTGCCGCCTTCCTGCCGTTTTACACCAAGCTGCTCGCAGTATGGACTTGCTGCCGTGCAGCGTTTCGGTGCGGTTAAGGGCGGCTATTTGGCGTTGCGGCGGATTTGCCGCTGTAATCCTTTCGGCGGAGGATACGACCCCCTCCCCGATGAATTTCGCTTTTCCTACCGCAAAATGCGGGAGGATATGGAGCGCTCGGGCAAGCTGAACGCTGTCCGTGCCCGCGGAAAAATATAAGCTACCTACGAGCCTTCTATGCTCAATTTTCAGTAAAGGGTGATTACAATAGACTTTTTATACACTGTACTCGGCACGCCGCTCGGTTATATCATGTGGGTCTGCTACCTGCTTGTAAATAACTTCGGTCTTGCAATTATTATCTTCACATTTATCGTAAAAGCGGCTATGTTCCCGCTTAACATCAAGCAACAGAAAAATATGGCTGCCTCTCAGCTGTTCCAGCCAAAGGTTCAGGAAATCCAGAAAAAGTACAAGAACGACAAGCAAAAGCAGCAGGAGGAGCTTGCAAAGCTCCAGCAGCAGGGCTATAACCCAATGGGCGGCTGCGGACCTATGCTTCTGACGTTCATTCTGCTTTTCGGCGTCATCGACGTAGTTTACAAGCCGATGACCCACATGGAGCACCTTGACTGGGGCAACGAAGGCGCAATCAATACAGTCGTTTCCACGGCAAAGACCGCGGAATACGCGTCCATTATCCTCACAAGCCCCAACGATACTCAGGCGGTGCTTGAGTTCCTTGCGGACAACACGACAATCACGCTCAACGAGGACAAGTCTAACCAGATCTCCTCCGCAAACGCGGACGGCACCGTCCTTGACGTTGAAGCCGAAAAGACAAAGGTGCAGCTTACCCCTGCCGACCTCAAGACCTACGCTCTTACCGACGACCAGGTAACAATCCTCTCGGGCGGTTCGTCCAGGCTCTCAAACGAGGTCAAGAACGCCCTTGCAAAGGCGCATACAAACTACCTGAGCAACCTGTACAAGGAGCTTAACGCCCTGCGTACCTACACTTACCACACCGACGCATTCAGCGAGATGCCTGTTTCTCAGGAAGTTCGCGGCAAGCTGGACAACCTTGTGAAAAACATGGAATTCTGCGGAATAAACTTAGGCGAAACTCCGTCCCTTGCTCATATTGACGCAACCATCGCAATTCCGATTATTTCGTTTATTCTTTCACTGCTCCAGATGTTCATCTCCCAGTGGATTCAGAAAAAAACAAACCCCATGGCAGCTCAGATGGGCGGCGGAGCAAAGATTATGCTTTACATCATGCCGCTGTTCTCCCTCTATATTTCCTTTATCGTACCTGCCGGCGTTGGTTTTTACTGGGGCATTTCCTACATTTTCGGCATTGCCCAGTCGGTTATCACCTACAAGTTCTGGCCAATCGAAAAGCTTAAGGAGGACGCTCAGAAGAAGCTTGACGAAAAGAGCGCCAAGTTCACTACAACCGCAACGGTAGTCGATGTAGACGACAACGGAAACAAGTCAGAGCGCCAGGAAAAGCTGGCTAACCTCAGTCAGAAGGAGCTTAAGGAATACTACCGCAAAAAGCTTGAAGAGGCGCGCAGAGCTGACGCGGAGAAATACGGCGAGGAATACAAAGAAGACGACGGCGACGACAAGTAAGCCGAGGAAGGATATAATTATGGAAAAGATATTTTGCTCAAAAAATCTTGACGACGCAAAAAATCAGGCATATAAGGAATTTGCAGCCGAGGGCGCTGCGGAAGCCGACATTACTTTTGAAATCCTTGAGCAGCCTGTGAAGAAGCTGTTCGGCATGAAGGGCGAGTACAAAATCAAGGCTATCTGCCCCGACAAGCCTGTTGTTTCCGAGTTTGTTGCAATGGAGGAGCTTAACGCTCCCGTTGCCGCCGCAGCAGAGGAAATTGCAGCTGCCGCAGCCGATTCCGAGGTGCCTGAAATTGACAGCGAAAAGGTCAAGGCTGCCATTGCTTACCTCACAAAGGTGCTTACAGCGCTGGGCGTTGAAAACTTCAAGGTCGTTCCTATCCGTAAGGACGACGTTGTTGTGCTGGACATTCAGGGCGAAAAGCTCGGCATTGTTATCGGCAGGCGCGGCGAAACGCTGGATTCGCTCCAGTACCTTGCAATCCTTGCAGGAAACCGCAACGACGAGCCTTACTGCCGCATTTCCGTTGACTGCAACGGCTACCGCGAAAAGCGCAGAGAAACTCTCGAATCCCTTGCTGCCAAGACTGCTCAGAAGGTTCTCAAGCAGGGCAGGCGCGTAACTCTCGAGCCGATGAACCCATACGAGCGCCGCATTATCCACAGCAAGATTGCTGAGATTGAGGGCGTTTCAAGCCACTCCACAGGCGAAGAGCCTTACAGAAAGGTCGTTATCAGCTCCAACAAGCCGATTCAGAGAAACGGCGGCAGACGCACCAACGACAGACGCAGAGGAAACCCAAACGCAGGCAAGTCCTACAAGCAGTCCTCCGGCTTCAGCACCTCTTTCGAGCGCGAATACAAGCGCACTCCGAGCAAGCCTGTCGAATACTCGCAGGAAACCGTAGACACCGAAAAGAACACAACCCTCTACGGAAAAATCGAACTCTAACCTGGTTGCACCGGGAGGCTGTTCCGAGCTGCGCTCGGGGGCTATAATTTAAAACTTTGTTTGCTGGGCTGCGCCCAGTGGCTATTCCGCCTTTTAATATGTTTTATAAAATCCCGCTGTTGCGAAACGGCGGGATTTTTTTGTTGTGTTCATGCGCCGCACGGGGCTTTTTGTTTTGATTTTGCACTCGGTGGGTAAGGGGGCTACTCGCCCCCTTTAATTTTGTTTATGGAGATTAAAGCCAAGCAATAAACCCCTCGTCCCATTCTTTGCTTGCCCAAAGAATGGGAGAAGAAAGGCACTCGCTCAGGCGCCGCGAGGGGCTGTT
>CAKSIR010000161.1 GCA_934462775.1 uncultured Ruminiclostridium sp. | reverse complement strand
TTTGCGATAACCGCTGCGCCCATAGCTGTGATTGCAAGCGCTGCAACGGCTGCAACGCCCTCGACACCTGTTGTCGGGTTTGTCTTATCGCCTGCGGCTGTTTCGGCAGGAGCTTCGGTCGTATCAGACGTATCCTCGGCAGGAGCTTCGGTCGTATCAGATGTATCCTCGGCAGGTGCTGTGACGGCAAGCGTTCCGTCCTCGCCGAATGTCATTGTGCCTAAAGTAATGCCGTGACCCATGAATGCAACGCCAAATTCCTTAATAGCGTCAATCTGGTCGGCAGGCCATGTGAATGTCATTTCGGTTGCGTCTGTGTCGAAAACGTAGGAGTCCTTGCCCTCGGAAAGAGTAAGCTGAGAGATGTTGTCAATGAATGCCCAGCCGTCGGGACTGTTCAGCATCGGCTTAACGCACCAGTAGTTCTGACCCTCAACGTCCGCAAGGCTTGCGTCAACTGTGATTGTGATTGTGGTAGGGGTTTCTGCTGTGATGTCGGCAAATTCCTCGCCTAAAACGGTAATGCTTGCGGACCAGCCTTTGCCTAAGTCCTTGTTCATGTCGTAGGCGAAAGCGGAGGTTGAAAGCGCTGCAACGGCAGCGGCGGCAGTAATAATAGATACAAACTTTTTCATGGCATTTATTCCTTTCTGTATAAAAAAATTATTTTTGGAGTTTCCCCGCCCTTTCGGACGGGGCAGGTGAAAAAAAGTTAGAGGTTTTGTCAGCTGCTAAGCTTGTTGTTTGCCTTTTCGAGTTCGGCGTCAACAGAGCCCTTGATGCTTTCCTTTGTCTGCGACCATGAAGCGCCGCTGTTGAAGGATTCCTTGATAGGATTGTTCATCAGGTCGTAAAGGTCGGGAGAAACTGCGGAGTAGAATTCAATCATAGGGTGCGCGTCTGTCATTTCGCGGGTCTTTAACAGGGATTCGTACATTTCCTCGGTCCAGCTGTAATCCTCTTCGTACTGCTTCTTTGCAATATCGGCAACTCTTTCGTCGCTCTGTGCAATTCTTGCGCACTGTAAGTAAGCTGCAACGCCCTCGGGATTCTGTGCGCCTGAAACAAGCGCGAACGCGGTTACTGATGTCGGCAGGTAGTATTCGTCGGCGTCGGGGCATTTTGGCATTGGTGCAAAGCCGATTTCATCGGGAGCGCCGTATTCGGAGGTGTCAGCCTCGTAAAGAGTCCAGATTCCGCATGGATAGAACAGAGTTTTGCCGTCGGCAATGTTGATCGGGCTTACCTGCCAGTTGTGTTCAGCCTTAGGATAAGGCAGGTCGTTTTTGTTTATGTTGTACATATATTCCTGAACCTTGGCAATCATCGGGTCGTCTAAGTTTTCAACAACCTTGCCGTCCTTCATTCCGATGTACGGAACGCCTGTTGTAAGGCTGATTGCGGATTCGAACCACCAGCCGTCCAGCGCGAACTTGCCTGCGTCACGGTCGCAGAAGGACATCATCATTTCCATGAGCGTATCCCAGTTCCATTTGTCCTCGGCGATGTATTCCCACGGGTCGGTGAGGTTGTTTTCTTCGAGGACGCGCTTGTTGTAAATCATAACAACTCCTGCGTCGGTAGAAGTTGCTGCAACGTAGTGCTTGCCGTTATATACGAACTGGTCGTTTACGTTGCTGATGCCGGACCAGATGCTGTCGGAGAAGTCCACATATTCGTCCATTGGCGCGAACATACCTGTGATTGCGCCCTTTGGGAATGTGTCAAGGTCGCCTGCGGAGAACATATCGGGAGAATCGCCCGAAGCCACTAAGGCTGTCAGCTTGTCGTATCTTCCGTCCCATGTAACGGGGATATATTCAATCTCGCCGCCGTATCTTTTCTGGAAAAGCTCCAGCTCAACGGGAACAGCCTTGCCGTCAGCGGGATTGAGGTCCCATGAGGAGAGGAAAGTAACGGTCTTGTTTTCCAGTTCCTTTGTTTCAACGTCGATTTCATCAACAATTTCCGCAAATTCTTCCTTAAGGGAGGTTGTTGTCGCGGGAGTTGTGGTGGTGCTCTGAGCATTGCCGCCGCAGGCTGTAACCATTCCTGCCGCTATAACAAGGGCGAGTATCATTGCAATACGTTTTTTCATTTCATTCTTCCTTTCGCCGTATGGATTGATTTTCCTTACATCTGCATAATATCACGAAATAACCGACGACTTATATCAAAATTTTAAGATAAATTACAAAAAATTGTTGCAAAATTTTGATACGCATGATATACTTTATGTACTATATTAAAAGTACGGGTGATAACCATGAGCATTAACTCCGAGCTGTCAAAGCGTCAGTTTATGCAGCGCGAGCATAACATAACCCACTCCCCCTACACAAAGGAAATGGAGTTTTACGCCTGCGTCCGCGCAGGGGATATTGACGGAGTAAAGGCGTGCTACACGCCCCTTGCAACCGAGGGCTTCGGCACGCTGAGCAGTGACAGGCTGCGGAATATCAAGTATCATCTTATAATATCCATCGCCATGATAACCCGATTCTGCATAGAGGGCGGAATGGCGGAGGAAACCGCCTACACTATCAGCGACATATACATAAACCGCCTTGACGAGTGCAATGACGAGGAAAAGCTGTCGGCGATACATAAGGAGATGATTTTCGACTTCACAAGGCGAATGAGCGAGCTTACCTCGGAGAACGTCTATTCAAAGCAGATTCTGGACGCGCTGGACTACATATACGAGCATCTCCACGATAAGCTTTCGACGGCGGATATAGCGGAATATGTGGGGCTTAGTCCGCAGTATCTGTCGCGGCTGTTTCATCAGGAGGTAGGCTTAACGATTTCCGCCTACATAATGGACAAGCGCATTGAGTCGGCGGAGAATATGCTGAAATTTTCCGACTACACTCCCGTTGACATCGGGAACTACCTGAATTTCAGCAGCCACAGCCATTTCATAATGGTATTCAAAAAGCATACGGGACTTACCCCAAGGGAGTACAGGGAGAAGTATTTCCGAACCAATTGGGGGGAGGATAAATAACTGATATTTATGTTAAATTCATGATATATTGCTGCGGGAAATTCTGCTATAATCAGGCTATAATCCAAGGAAAGGCGGAAAATGTTATGAAAAAAATACTTACGGCGGCATTGCTCGCTTTTATTGCTGCTCTCTGCGCCTGCGGCGGTCAGCCTGCGGCAACCGAATCCACCACGACTGCGGAAGCTGCCGCGGCAGTAACCGAAACAACCGAGGCAGCGCCTGCCGATGGCTGCACCCTCTACGCCGACTTTGCAAACGGTCTGACGGAGGAATGGATGTTCTCGGACGGCTGGTCAAACGGTTCGATGTTCAACTGCACCTGGAGAAAGAACAACGGCGTTTTCGAGGACGGCGTGCTGAAAATGTCCATTGACGAGTTCGGTGACGGATACAGCGGCTGCGAGCTTCGCACAAACGACTTTTACGGCTACGGAATGTACGAGGTCAGCATGAAGCCTATCAAGAACATCGGCGTGGTTTCCTCGTTCTTCACCTACACAGGTCCCTCCGACAACAACCCGTGGGACGAAATCGACATTGAGTTTCTCGGCAAGGACACCACAAAGGTGCAGTTCAACTACTTCACAAACGGAAAGGGCAATCACGAGTACGTTTATGACCTTGGCTTTGACGCAAGCGAGGAGTTTCACAGCTACGGCTTCAAGTGGGCAAAGGACAGCATAACGTGGTACGTTGACGGCGAGGAAGTGTACACCGCAGCGGAGAATATCCCCTCCACACCGAGCAAGATAATGATGAACGTGTGGAACGGAATCGGCGTTGACGGCTGGCTTGGCGCATACGACGGCACAGCGCCGATAACCGCCCAGTACAAAACGGCGTCATTTACGGCGGAGGAATAAAAAAGGACCCCTCGGTGAGAACCGAGGGGTCAGACTGTTGAAAAAGCATAACAAAAGTTTTCGTCCACCTTTTTCAAAAGGTGGTGGGTACTTAGGGCAACGCCCTAAGCCGTTTTCCGCAGAAAACGG
>CAKSIR010000160.1 GCA_934462775.1 uncultured Ruminiclostridium sp. | reverse complement strand
CGATAACGATTGGAAATCGTATGTGACGTATATTTTAGTAGATATTGGTCTTTTGTTGCTTATGCTATTTCTACTTTGCATTACAGGCACAGTCACGATAGAACAAATGATTAACTACTTCAGCGGAGTGCGATGCTGAAAAACATGAAGCGATCAACAGTTGCTTATTCTTATATATTATCACTAGAAAACGGGCTGATAAAAAATCCTCGGTTCGAGCTTATTATAGACATAGGCGAAGCGTTGGGACTTTCTCTCGACGATATGAAAGAAGCTTATGTAGCTCAAAATAAAAGCGATGACTAAAACAGACATATTTATGGGAAGCGTTTTACTGCTTCCCTTTAATTTTTAATAAACAATGAAATATCTTTTTATCCTGTTCGGAACTTTAGGGTTGATAGGTACAATTACTACCCTATATCATACAGATGAATACTACAACAGAAAATCGCGAATTATTGGTCTTATCCTTACATTTGTCGGATACTCCATGCTGATTTTCTTGTTGATTATTAAATATATGAATTAAATTGTGATATATATATATCACAATTTCAGCAAGGAGCGCCAAATGAAAAGTGACTTAAGTTTTAAAAGCAGCAGTCGTGCAAAAGTTATACCAGCAACAAACGATACGGAATCTACAATACCAAAGCAAAAGGAAAAGAAAAAATCTAATCTCTTTCAAAGAAAGAAATCCACAAGAGTGGAAAACGTTTCAAAAAATGAGTATGAAAGAGATTCGTTCGACGGTCTGTTTCTCTCACTTCGTGCCGACTACAAGCTTTCCGGTTACAGCGTTTATTATTTTTCGGGGTGTGAGAAAAGGCTGCTCGCCGGTGAACAGCTTACTGAGATTGCACTCGATAGCTACCGTTCGTTACCATCTACATCTGTTTATGTCAATCCAAACGGAATTTGCTATGACAGCAGATACATGAGCAGATATGTAACCAGAATTTATGATGACAATGGCGGAATGTACATTATTTGCCTTTCAAGCTATTCATTGGAAGCTTTTACTAATAACGTGAATGCCCTTACGTTAAATATTTGCAATTACTTTGGCAAGTCAATCTTAGGAGGCGATGAAACATGAATATTCTTCTCTTTTGCGATAAAAGACAAAAACGAGAATTGGAAACGGTTATACAGAAAACCGATAACTGTACGCTGCTTGGAACAGAGGTAATTTTAAAATCTGACGTCATCAAACAGATTTTCGATGATTACAACCCTCACGGTATAATCATTTCACACGGAATGCGCAATGACAGCCCATTTTCAGAAATAGAAATTGCAATTAGGGTAAAAGAACGCCGTCCGTCAATGCGAATCATATTTCTGTATGGGCAGATTGCCGACAAAGACGATTTTCAGCAATATTACAACGAGTTGTCAAAATCAATGATATACGACATAATAACCTCGCAGCCGTTCTCGGAAATTTTTCCGCAGATGATAAAAAACCCATTTTCAAAGTCAGACCTTGACGCCACATTGGAGGAAAAAGCGCAGGAAGCAAAAGAACAACCCGCCGAACAACCGCAAAAAAATTTCAACATTATGTATGATGTAATCAAAAGGTCGAATGTAAATTTAAGCCATGAAGCGCTTCTTCTTCGTGAATTTGATATGCTGAATGTCGCTGAAATTTCTGAAAACGAACCTGAATACATGGATATGGAATGCATAACAGTCGGAGTAGCCGGGCTTCAGGTCCACGTTGGCTGCACACATACAGCGTTTGAAATAGCTCAATTCCTGCGAAAAAATGACCGTAAAGCTTGCGTTGTAATGCTTGATGATGAATGTTTCAATCGTCTTTGCGACTTTTATGATGTCCCTCAAGGCTCAGGTGGTTTAATCATTCAGAAAATCAATGTCTTTCAGAAAAGCGGATTGGAACAGGCGCTGCAAAATTATAATTATGTAATTATTGATTTTGGCGTGCTGACCGATACGAATAAATCACAGTATGCAAGTTGCGGAATAAAGCTTATGGTTAGTTCAGCAGCTGACTGGAACCTTATTTATGCTACGGATTTTATAAACCGTGAAAAAAACATAGGTACCGTTTTCTATTGTTTCTTTCCTGTCAGCAGAAAAAAGTTTATTGACATAAACCGTCAAATGATTAAATCAGGAAACCATGCATACAGGCTGTCATGCAGCGAGGAGTTCTATCTCCCATGCCAGGATAACGAAACTGTTTATCTTGACATATTTAAACGTTATTCATTGGCTGTCAAAAAAAGAAAAGAAGCATTGAGAGGTAAACGTAAATGGTAGTTATATATGCAGAAAAGCATTCACTGGCAAAAACAATTGCAGAAGCGCTAAATGCAGGAAAAAGGCGCGCAAGTCCCGATAATCCGACGATTGCGCATTGGGAATTTGACTTTAACGGAGAGAAAGCTATTCTGTGTCATGGTGCAGGACACCTTGCTGAACTCATTCCTGCTAAAGGCTATGACGAAAAATACGCTATATGGGATTTAAACACCTTCCCCTGCGTACCTGACAATATGGAGATAAAGGTAAAATCAACGGCAATCGAGCTGCTTAATTACATCTCTCCGTTTTTCCACTCAGCTGACTGGATAATCAACGCAACAGACCCTGACAGAGAGGGCGAACTGATTTTTGATTTTGTAACGGAGCTAATATTTGGCGAACTGCCGCAAATGCACAAGCCATGGAAACGTGTTATTCTGCCTGACTTGACAAACGAAACTATACGCTATGCGTTCGCTAACCTAAAGGACAGCTCCGAAATGGTGCCGCTGCAGCTTGCAGGCCGAGCCCGAAATGCAGCCGATTGGCTTGTCGGCTGTAATCTTACAATCGCCATGACAAAGAAATTTGGCAGCAAGGATAATCTTCTTTCTGTCGGACGTGTTCAGACCCCTACCCTTGCCCTCGTTGTAAAACGTGAAGATGAAATAAAAAATCACGTAAAGAAGCCTTTTTATAAAGTCGTTGGCAATTTCTCCGCAAATAACGAATCATTTACCGCAGACTATGATGGCGGAAAGCTTGAGTACAAGGCTGAAGCTGAAAAAATAAAAAGTGAATGTGATAATCAAACTGCTGTTATTACTGAAAAAAGTGTTTCTAATGAATCTCAGAGTGCTCCTCTTTTGTTTAACGCTACTTCACTTTTAGCAGAAGCAAGCAAATCTCTTGGCTGGACATTGGAAAAAACAACAAAGATTATGCAGAAGCTTTATGAGGGAAAACTGATGAGTTATCCAAGAACCTCCAGTGAATGCCTTGCAGAACAGCAAATGGATGAGGTCACACACACAATTGAAATGCTTATGAAGCTTCCGGAGCTTCAGGAATACGCCATTCCCCTTTCTCAATGGAATGAATTTACAAAACGGCATTTTGACAATTCAAAGGTTGGAAGTCATACAGCAATAATTCCTACCAAATCAGTCCCATCTAACCTTTCAGCGCTTGATGAAGATGAAAAAGCACTATATGTACTTATTGTAAAATCCCTAATCGCAATTGTATTACCCAAAACAGAAATAGAGAAAACTAAGCTTAAAATAGCTGTGGGCGAAAATTCATTCAGCTGTTTAGGAAAGCGCATTATAAATCTCGGATGGCAGATACTTAAGGATAATGACGATAATCCGAACGAGGAAGAAAAAACCTTGCCTTATGTGAATAAGGGAGATGAGCTGTCCGCTTCTTTTGAAATTACCGTTGGAGAAACTCAGCCGCCAAAGAGGTTCACAGAAGCAACCTTGATTTTGACAATGGAAGCAGCGGGAAGCAAGCTTGAGGACAAGGAAGCCGTCGAACTTATGAAAGCCCAAAAGAAAGGTCTTGGAACAGACGCGACCAGGGCGGCAATCATAAATGCCCTTTTCGACAAAAAGTATATATCGAAAAAAGGAAAGAGCATTTTTCCAACCGCAAAAGGAATTTTTCTTATAAATACACTCGCTGTACCTGAATTAAAATCCGCAGAAATTACCGGAACGTGGGAAAAGCGATTGAATGATATTGCAG
>CAKSIR010000159.1 GCA_934462775.1 uncultured Ruminiclostridium sp. | reverse complement strand
GCGGACTAGCACCGCCGCGCGAGTTCTGCGAAACTGCCGCAGGCAGTTTTGGCAGTGTGTTTGAGCGCGGCGCAGCCACTCGCGGCGCCTGAGCGAGTGCCTTTCTTCCCCTATTCTTTGGGCAAGCAAAGAATAGGGCGAGGGGTTTATTGCTCGGCTTTAATCTCCATAAACAAAATTAAAGGGGGCGAGTAGCCCCCTTTCTCACCGAGTACATAATTACAACAAAAAGCCAGTGTGACGTTTGAACACAACAAAAAGCCCGTGCGGCGCTTGAGCACAACAAAAAAATCCCGCCGTTACACCAACGGCGGAATTTCATAAAACGTATTAAAAGGCGGAACAGCCTCAAGGCGCAGCCTTGTTAGCTGCGGCTTTCGGTAAGCTCAATAGTGATTGTAAGGGTCTGAGTGCGGCTGGAATCGTCGCTCTGTCTTACAATGGTTGCTTCCACCGTGTCGCCTGCTTTCATTGTCTTGATAATAGCCTGAACGTCCGATACGGTTGAAACGTCGGTGCCGTTAATCTGGGTGATGATATCCCCAAGGCGGAGTCCCGAATTTTCGACCGGCGCGCCCTCGTTAATAGCGGTAATCAAAAGACCCGTTGTGCTGTATCCGTAAAGGTAGGCTGTGTATTCGTTGAGCTGAACGGTAGTAACGCCTAAAACAGGTCTGCCCGTTACATAACCGTAGTTGATAAGGTCGTTGATAATGGGCTTAGCTTCGTCAATAGTGATTGCAAAGCCTAAATTTTCGGTGTACTGTGCAACAATCTTAGAGTTTACAATGCCCACAACGTTGCCGTACATATCAAACAGACCGCCGCCCGAATTACCGGGGTTAATAGCCGTATCGGTCTGAATCGAGCTTAACTCGTAGCCGTCCTCGCTGGAGTAGTGGCGGTTAAGACCGGACACGATACCCATTGTGATCGTCTTGTCAAGACCTGCGGGATTGCCGATTGCGCAGACGGTCTGACCTACCTCAAGAGAGGAGGAATCGCCGATAGACGCTGCGGAAAACGGCTGGTCGCGGGTGATTTTCAGCACTGCAAGGTCGGTGGAGCTGTCGCTGCCGATAACCTCGGCTTCCATTTCCTCGCCGTCCTCGCCTGTAACGGAGTCGGTTACGGTTACTGAAATCTTTGCAGCGTTTTCAATAACGTGGTAGTTTGTGATAACATAGCCGTCTGTTGTGAAGATAACGCCCGAGCCTGTGCCGTAAAGCTGAATGGACGGCGTGGTTTCTTTCTTGCTGCTGCCGCCGAAGCCGCCGCCGAAGAAGTAGTCGTAAATGCTGCCGCCCGAGGAGGAATCAGAGGCAGTGGAAACCTGCTGATAGTTGTTTACCTTGACAATCGACTGCTCGACCGCCTTGTAAAGCTGGGAAGCCGACAGCTCGTCCGTTTCCTTTTTCTGAATGGTGTTTGCAAGAGATGAGAGGTCAGCCGAAACGGTTGATGATGTTGACTCGGCAGAGGTGGAGCTTGCGTAAACGGGGCTTGACGTTACAATGCTGTTTGCAAGATACGCGCCGCCGAAGCCTGCGCCGCCGCCGATAATGGCAACCGCCATAACCCCTGCGATTACCTTTTTAAGGCTGCCCTTTTTCTTGGGCTGCTTTGGCTGTTCGGGCTGTGTATTCAGTGTTGTGAAGTTATATTCGTTGTTGTAATCCATGATGAATGACTTCCTTTCTATGTTAAGGTGTTCGCCTTTCGCTTTCTATGGTTACATTATAATCGGCTTATGTGAAAAAACAGTGATATGATTTAGTTGTTTTCTTTAAAAGTGTGGGTAAGGCGGGTAAAATAGTTATATCCACCATTCGGGAGTAAGCTCCCCAAAGGTAACAATTCTGCCGTTTTCATAGTCGAGCATTATTTCAACGCCCTTGTAGTCCTCGGGCATAAGCTGAGTCATCAGCTCGCGGCAGGCTCCGCAGGGCGGAATTGCCTTTCCGCCGCGATCTACGGCGATAACACGGCGGATTTTGCTTTCGCCGCAGGTTATCATGTTGAAAATCGCGTTTCTTTCGGCGCAGACACCCAGTGTGCAGGCGCTGTCAACGCAGACCCCTGTGTAAATTTTTCCCGAACCCGCTTCAATTGCAGCGCCTACGCCGCCCGCTTCCACAAACTCGGAAACGTTCCTCGGGTTAATCACAGCCTTTGCGGCACTGTATAATTCGTTCCAGATTGATTCCATGAGCGCAGTCCCTTTTAGCCGTTCTTTCTCTGAATTTTCAGCGCGTTAAGTGCAATACCGCACTCTATGCGCTTTTTCTGCATTTCGCAGGCAAGCCTGTTAGGCTTCTGAACGTCGCCCTCGTACTGGAAGGAGTTGGCGTTGCAGCCGCCCGAGCAGTAGAATCTTGCCCAACATTCGGAGCAGCCTTGCTTTGAATAAATGTGGGTTTTAGCGAAATAGTCCTTGATTTCCTTGTTGACAGCGCCCTCAAATATGTTGCCCATTTTCCAGTCGTCCATACCAACGAACTGGTGGCACGGGAAAATGTCGCCGTCAGGCGTTACCGCAACGTACTCGTTGCCGCAGCCGCAGCCGCGGAGGCGCTTGATTGCGCAGGGACCCTGCTGTAAATCTATCATGAAGTGGAAAAAGTTGAACTTCTTATCGCCCTTTTCCATAATGTCGAAAAGGCGGTCGTACTCGGCGAAAATCGCGGGCAGATCCTGCTCGGTAAGCGCGTAGGGCAGCTTCGGGTCGGTAACGACAGGCTCAACGCTGAGCTGGTCGAAGCCTAAATCCGCAATGTGCAGAACGTCGTTTGCAAAGTCAAGGTTGTACTTTGTGAAGGTTCCGCGAACGTAGTAGTCGGTTCTGCCGGGGTTTGTTCTGCCTGCCACAAGCTTTTTGTACTTAGGCACGATAATATCGTAGCAGCCCTTGTGGTTGGGAGTGTAGCGGATTCGGTCGTTTACTTCCTTGCGTCCGTCAAGGCTGAGCACGCAGTTGGACATTTCCCTGTTTATGTAGTCGATTTTTTCGTCGTCAAGGAGCATACCGTTGGTTGTGATAGTGAAGCGGAAATTCTTGCCGTGCTGCTTTTCAACGCTTCTTGCGTATTTTACGGTTTCAACAACAGTGTTCCACGCCATAAGCGGCTCGCCGCCGAAGAAATCCAGCTCCAGATTCTCTCTGCCCACCGACTTTTCAATAAGGAAGTCGATAGCCTTTTTGCCAACCTCCACAGGCATGATTTTTCTGCCTGTGCCAAAGTCGCCTGTTTCGGCGAAGCAGTATTCGCAGCGCAGGTTGCAGTCGTGCGAAACGTGTAGGCACATTGCCTTTATAGGCGCGTTGAGGGTCATGTCGGCGTACTTTCTGTACTCGTCGTCGGTGAAAAGCATTTTCGCCTTGTACAGCTCAAGCAGCTCGGCGTAACATTCCTCCACCTCGCTTTTATCGTAGCCGCTCATTTTTTCAGCAAGGTCCGACGGCATTTCGTCAGCCATAGGCGCACAGACGAAGTCAAGCATATCGTACACGATTTTGTCAACGATATGAACGCCGCCGCTGTTTACGTCTATTACTATATAATAATCGCCCTGTTTATACTTATGAATTCTGTTGTCCATTCTGTTATCCTCTTTACTCTTTGTATAATTTTGCTCTAATTTTACTTATTGGCAGCCGTTTCCGACATAATGCTCAGCAAAAGTACAGGGCGGAGTTGAGAACTTCCGCCCTTGCTTTAATTTGCCGATAATCAAGTAAGCTTACTTGTTAGCCTCGCACTTCTGGTTAGCAACTGTGCAGGATGTCTTGCAAGCGGACTGGCAAGAAGTCTGGCACTTGCCGCAGCCGCCCTTAGCAGCAGTTTCCTTTAAGTTAGCCTTATTAACTGTTGTAATGTGCTTCATATTAAATCCTCCAATGGTTTTATTTATTCAAGTATAGCATATTTAAAGGGGATTTGCAATAGTTTTTTGGGGGCGGGGAGCAGATTTCGGCTTTTGAAAAAAGTTCGTGCTTTTGCCAAAGAGCAAAAAGTTTTCGTCCACCTTTTTCAAAAGGTGGTGGGTACTTAGGGCAACGCCCTAAGTCGCAATCCGCAGATTGCGAA
>CAKSIR010000158.1 GCA_934462775.1 uncultured Ruminiclostridium sp. | reverse complement strand
TCTCTGCTTTGTCGCTGGTATCATCGCTCTTTTTTGCGTTATGAACAAGCGGCAACGGAATAAGAATTTCATCATTTTTCATTATGAATACAGGCGAAATCTTTTTTATGCAGCCGAATTCTTGTGTAGGCTCGCTCTCCGTGGGTTTGTAATCAATATCAAAGCTCTCTTTGCCAACAGCGTCATTGTTTTGCTTAATTTCGTCCTCGCTATAATCCTTCCAAGCTTTTTTATGCGGCAGCATCAGATACCGCAGGGTTCCGAGGATTGCGCTTTGTGAGGGAAGCGTTTCGCTTCTTGCAAAATAAGAGACTCTGTATCCGCTTTCAGCGGTCGACCCGGGGAAAGCAAAGCTTTTTTCATTCCCGAAAAACCAGGGATCAATCGGCTTAAATTTAATCAAATAAGTTGCCATATTTAGTCTTCCCCCTTCTCCGTGAAAAACTTCATCAATCTCAGCAATGCTGAGAATATCTCCGGCTTGCTGATTTTTTTATCGTCAATTTTCAAAGGGCTTGAAATACCGTTAGAGTCGCAAAGTTCATTGTATTTATCCGGCAATGTTTTGTGGACAAAATCGTTGTCCTTATGAGAAGCAGCATCAAACATGTTTTTGAATATGTTTTTCACGCTTTTTTCTTTGTCCTCAGTTAAATCGGCAGCTTCTAACAATGACGAAAACAGCGTTATTTTATGCATCGCAGACAGCAGAGCATCGTCTGCCTTATTTCCGTCTATTTTAAACACGGCATTTTCAAGTTCCTTGATTTTGCCGAGTTTCTCGTTTGGAATTAAAAGCTCAACCGACTGCCCGGCATGCTTTTGCAGGCGAATAGCAAGGCAGTTTTTCTTTGTTTTTGCCACATCAAACAGCACCCCGATAGACTTTTCAACAGCTTCATAAAGGGGGAATTTTTTATAGAACACAAATGCGCCCGTGGATAAAGACGGAACTCTCTTTCGCTCTTCGGAGTTTTCCGTTTTCTTGTTGAATTCCTTAATTTCGTCAATATAAGTGCGAAAGTTCTCATTAAAGCAAGTCTTTAAGTTTTCGGCAAAGCCGATAAATGTGCCGTCACAGTAACTCTCGCTTTCTTTGCCCTTTATTTGCCCTTTGCACGGCAAAATTGCAAGCAAGTCATCACCGCCGGAATAAATCGTTACTCCGCCATATTCTTTCACAAGGTCGGCAGCCTCCATGCAATATTTCATACAGGTTTTTGAAAATTCTCTCGTTCTTTCTTCGGCAGAGGTTACCTTCCCTGTTTCTTCGTCCTTTCTGTCTGCCAAGCCACCGATAATTTCGCCTATGTTATCGCCGTCCGCTCTGAACAAAACACAATAATTATTATATTTCTTTCCGGTGTTGTCACATTTTGCGATGTTCGGCAAGTCTTTTATTTGGCCATACTTATCAAGTAACTGCCACTCTGACTGATTTAACTTTTCGCTGACAACTTTTTTAATAAGGTCATTTTTACCTTTGACTTCCGCTTTCTCATTAGCCAGACCCTCGTTTTCACTCTTGCCGGTGAATCTGTCAAGGATATAGTTTTGGCTCTCATCAGCAACAAAGTTCTTAGCAAGCTCTAAGCTGTCCATAATTTTGCCGCACTTCAAGCTAATATTCTCTTTTTCCTCGGCAGAAAATTCAGCGGCTGCTATCATTATGTATTCAGAGAGATAAGTTGTTACCTTTTCCTTATCTACGCTATATATTGTACCGTTTATTTGAATGTCGCCAAAGAAAGTGTTCACGAGACTATCAACCACTGTTTCCTTAATTTTCCTGATATTATCGATGTTAAAGCTATTAGGCTTCACAAATATCACTCTGTCGTGATACAGTCCGACGCCGTCTTTGCGACTGAAAGTGTATTCATTATCAAAGTAAGGTGAAATTATATCTTCCGCACGCACTTTATAAACACTTACAAGAACCTCGCAAAGCTTTTTGGTCACGGATGAAAACATATAGCTCGATGTCCACAGCGCAGCAGGAGAGCTGACAAGGTTCATGGTCTCGAATATCGGGCCTATTGTTATGCCGATGTAGGATTTGCTCATATGTCATTATTCTCCTTACTGTATTTCTTGATTTTAACATCCCGCATGCCATAAAAATCTTCTAATTTAGTTCCTCCGTCTACCGGGTTATTAAAGTACTTATAACAGTACTCCAAAAAACCATCCATAAAATCACGGTTTACATTCTCATTTTTTGAGGGCGTACTCAATTGGCCGGTAACACTTGGCGTTTTTTTCTGATAATTATATCGTTCAAAGTCAAATAATTTGCCGAATATATCTTTATTAATCCTTTTCCCGACATAATAAACAATATTATCGATAACTTTATAAAACACAGTTGAATTATATCTTTCAATTTCTTTGCTACTAACTTTAACTTTAATTTTACTTTCTTCCGAAAAGTTTCCTACCTCTGTAAGAAAATCATAATGGTCACCTGTTCCCAGCAAAGCTCTGACATAATAAGGACTTTGCGGCTTCCTTAAACCATTACGATATTTCTTATACCTATCCTCGTTGCCGTCTTTGAACACATCATTAGGTGCAATCTTATTTTGCTTCATCCAGGCTTTCTCATTGTCAAGCCCCAAACTATGCATGTACATAAACAATAATGAGCGCCTGTAATTTTTACCGAAATTTATTCCGGATTTCATTAAACTATAAACTGTCTTTATCCGCTTAAACGGCGTGTTACCACCATCAAAAAAATAGCAAACTTTAGCGCCATATTCTTTCATTAAAATATTTGCTATATCATTAAGCCCGGGATTGCCGATTTTCTCATCATCAATTTTTACTATTAGGAAGGAACCGAAGCCCTTGCTTTTCATTCTTCCAAAATTATTTGCAATAAAGAAATCACAAATAGCCTCTTTTATTGCAGCATGTAATTTTATTTGAAAACATATTATTGTCATTTCTATTCCGGAACACAAAACACCTTTGACGTGTTCATCGCCCATATTTCCATAATATATATCGTAGTCTGTACGGCGTCCTATATCAACACATCTAATATTTGCACATGAAAATTTTAATTTATAATCCAGTGCCTCGGATTCGCCGTTAACAACCCATTCCTTAGGGATTTTCTCACCCTTTTCTTTCATTTTTTTAATAATAAACTTATCAAGCTTAGGCTTGACCTCCGTTGCGCGGAGGGTTGCGCCGGGCTGATCATACTGAAAATGAATTAACGGAGTTTGCTGTTCAAGAGTATAAACTCTTTCAAATTTGGGCTTATCCATTTTACTTCTCCTTTTTCGTATAGTCGGAGGTTTGTTTGACTGTTTCGGGTATTTTGCCTTCGGCGTAGCACTCGGCTTCATATTGAGCCCTATGCAGTTTGGCAAATGCTTCTGCCTTCTTTGTCTGTGCAACGGCAAGTTCGGTAGCGAGTGACATCTCAAAGATTTTTCTGTCATTTTCGTCTTTCAAAGCTTGACGAGCATCGTTTTCTTCTTTTTTGCGCTTTTCTTCTTCTATCTGCTCCGGACTTTTGGGTTCGGTTTTCGTTTCAACAAGTGGGTTCTAGCCGTAATACGCCCAAGCTTTTACAAGACCGTACATCTTATCGAAGCTGTTTGAAGCATTATTCCATGGCACAATAACGCTCTGTCTTAAATGGACTTCTTCGCTTGTATTTTCCCACTTATCATAGCCGAGCGCAGAAATCAAACCGTAATATACCATATTAGTAGTTCTGGGTTTATTACGTACAAAGTGAAAAACCCAATTTATTAAACAAAGTCGCCTTTTGAACTTTCTTATGTTGAATGTAACTTCTGTTGCATCCGGCTTTATGTTTTCTGCCATCATTTTCTCCTCCTGTATCTCATAAGCACTACAGTCAAAATGATCACCGTTAAAATAATAAGTACGATGGCAACTAATGTGAACGGGTTAAAAAACGGTTTTTCATGCCAAAACCCCGTGGCTGCTTCGCCTTCACCGAACATAAGCTGCAGTGCCAATGATATACCGGACAAAATCGTGAAGAACAGCGCCACCTTATTAAAGCCGAAATCAAGATTTGTATCAGAGGCATCTTCCAAAATATCAAGTCGCTCATTTAAGGATTCTGTTTCTTCGTCGATAAACATAAATTTTCTCAGTAAGTTGTAAATTTCAATACCCTGCTCTTGAGGCGTAACC
>CAKSIR010000157.1 GCA_934462775.1 uncultured Ruminiclostridium sp. | reverse complement strand
CCCCACAAGTGAAAAATTTTCGCAGCAAAATCCTCGAAAAAGGTGCCGGTGGCACGTTTTTCGACGCACTGAAAGGCGGAAAAATTCCGCCTTTTATCTTATTCGTCCGTTTCGTCCGTTGTTTCCTCGGTTTCCTGCTCCTCGTCCTCAATCGGCTCTTCAACGATAACTTCGTTCTTTTCCTCGGCTTCAGCCTCTGCGATTTCCTCCTCGCTTGCCTGCTCGACCTCGGAAATTTCCGCTGTATCGTCATGCTCGGTTCTTGTAAACGCAACAACTCTGCTGTCCTCGCCAAGCCGCATTACCTTTACGCCTGTCGCGTAGCGTCCCATTACTCTTATGTCGTTGGCTCTGAATCGGATAATTATGCCGTCGGTGCTGATAAGGATAACGTCGTCGTCTGCGCCAAGCGCCTTAATTCCGCAGACATAGCCCTTTTCATCGCTTACCTTGTAGTTCAGTATGCCGTAGCCGCCCCTGTTTTGCAGGCGGTAGGCGGTAAGCTCGGAGCGTCTGCCCATGCCCTTGTCGGTAACGGTGAGAATCGTCATGTTCTTGTCGTAAGCCTTTGCAGCGCCTACAACATAATCGTCCTCGCGCAGCTTTATCGCACGAACGCCCTGAGCGGTTCTGCCCATGCTTCTGATGCCTGTTTCCATAAAGCAGATTGCAGCGCCGCCGCGGGTTGCGACAATTACGCCGCTGTCGCCCTCGGTAAGATGAGCAGCCGCAATCTCATCGCCCTCTGCAAGGGTGATTGCGCGCAGTCCGTTCTTTCTCACGTTCTTGAAATCGCTGAGCGGAGTGCGCTTTATTTTGCCCTGCTTTGTTACGCAGATGAAGAACTTGTTCTCGGCAAAATCGGCGGTTTTCATCATCGCCGCAATGCGTTCGCCCTCGCCAAGCTGTAACAGATTGACAATATTTGTCCCTCTGCTCTGCTTTGAGCCTTCGGGAATTTCATAGCACTTGAGCTTGTGCATATTTCCCTTGTTGGTAACGAACAGGATATTATCGTGGGTCGAGGCAATGAACATATCCTCGACGAAGTCCTCGTCGCGCTGTTTCATGCCCGAAACGCCCTTGCCGCCGCGCTTCTGAATGTTGTACACCTCGGCAGCCTGACGCTTGATGTAACCGATATTTGTGTAGGTCAGCACGCACTCCTCAACGGGAATAAGGTCCTCGATGTCAACCTCGCCGCTGATTTCTTCAATGGCGGTTCTGCGCTCGTCGCCGTACTTCTTGCGGATTACGGCAAGCTCGCTGCTGATAATCTCGGTCAGCTTCTTTTCATCGCCTAAAATTGCGATGTATTCCTTTATCCTGCCCATAAGGTCGGCAAGGTCGGCTTCGATTTTTTCGCGCTCCAGACCTGTCAGCTGTCCAAGACGCATCTGCACGATTGCGTCCGCCTGCGGCTCGGAAAGACCGATGGTATGCTCGAACTGGACGTCCTTGTACTGCTCGTCCATTGCCCTTGACAGCAGCTTTGACATATCCGCGTCCTTAAAGCGCTCCATCAGCGCTTCCTTGCCCTCCTGCACCGACTTGCTGGCGCGGAGTATTCTGATTACCTCGTCAATATTGTCGATTGCAAGCATGAAGCCCTGGAGAATATGCGCTCTGTCCCTTGCCTTATCAAGGTCGTACTGAGTTCTTCTGCGGATAACGTCCTTCTGGAAAATCAGGTACTGCTCCAGCATTTCGCGGAGAGAAAGCACCTTCGGCTCGCCGTTTACCAGCGCCAGCATGATTACGCCCACTGTGTCCTGAAGCTGTGTAAAGCTGTACAGCTTGTTGAGGACTACGTTTGCGTTAGCGTCGCGCTTAAGCTCGATAACGATTTTCATACCGTCCCTGCCCGATTCGTCGCGGAGGGTCGAAATGCCGTCAATGCGCTTGTCGTGCATTAAAACGCCGATGCTTTCAAGCAGTCTGGTCTTGTTTACCATGTATGGGATTTCGGTGATTACAATTCGGGTGTGGGTGGATTCCTCGACAATTTCGGCTTTGCCGCGGAGGATAATCTTGCCCCGTCCCGTGTAGTAGGCGGAGCGGATTCCCGAATGACCCATGATAATGCCGCCTGTCGGGAAGTCGGGTCCCTTAACCACGCTCATAAGGCTTTCAATGGAAACATCGGGGTTTTCAATCATCAGGTTAATTGCGTCGATAACCTCGCAGAGATTGTGCGGCGGAATATTTGTCGCCATACCTACCGCGATACCGGTGCTGCCGTTTACCAGAAGATTCGGGAAACGTGACGGAAGAACCAGCGGTTCCTGTAACTTATCATCATAGTTCGGTCCGAAATCGACGGTGTTCTTGTTAATGTCGCGGAGCATTTCGTCCGCCATTTTGGACAGTCTTGCTTCGGTGTAACGGTAAGCGGCAGGCGGGTCGCCGTCCACTGAGCCGAAGTTTCCGTGACCGTCAACCATCGGGTAGCGGAGCGAGAAATCCTGCGCAAGGCGCACCATTGCGTCATAAACGGAAGCGTCGCCGTGAGGGTGATACTTACCGAGCACTTCGCCGACGGTGTAGGCGCACTTTCTGTAAGGTTTATCGGCGGTATTGCCTGCGTCGTTCATGGTGTAGATAATGCGGCGGTGAACAGGCTTAAGACCGTCCCGCACGTCAGGCAGTGCGCGGGAGATGATAACGGACATGGAGTATTCCATGAAGGATTTTTTCATCTCGGCTTCGATGTCTGTCTGAATAAGTTTTTCGTTTGGATAAATGTTGTTGTTTTCCATTTTACTTCCTTATGAATTTATTTGAGTAATTATGGTATGGCTTGCGTAAATTATTAAATCTCGTCAGAATATATAAAGTTTCGCTCAAGCCTTTTCAAAGGCTTGTAGGTTCTTAGGGCAAAGCCCTAAGCTGTCCTCCGCAGAGGACAGAACTCTTAATGCAAAGCGATTTTTTCAGGGGGTGCGGGGGAGCTTTTTTCAAGAAAAAAAGCTCCCCTGCAACGTTTTGCCTTGCATTTCCTTCTCCTCAAAAAAGTTGCCAGTGGCAAGTTTTTTGACGAAACTCTCACTTTAAATATCCTTATCGTCAAAATACTCCCTGACCGCCTTGATTTGCTCCTCGGTAAGGCATCTTTTAGGGTAAATGTAAATCAGCGAGCGGTTCACATAAAGCAGGAACATATCCTCCAGCTCCTCCGAGCAAAGCTCGGTATGTGCAATCTCGTAGACGCTTTTCTCGGACTTGACGGCTTCCGGCTCGATGTCCTCAAGCTCCTTTGCCGCCTCGCTGCCCTCCTCCACGGGGATAATCCCCATTCGGGTAACAGCCACCGTTTCAACGTCCTCGCTCTCGATTATGTCGGTTTCGACCTCGATTCTGTCCTGATACAGGGTTGTAATGTAGCGCTCCTCGTTCAGTCCGCTGAGGGTGGTCAGCATCTTCTTGCGGACGAGGTAGGGGCGAATCCACTGCACGCAAATCAGCGCAAGACCCAGTGCAACGGCGATATAGCCGATAAGAGAGGTGTAGTTCTTGACGATAAGGTCAACGCCCAGTCCCACCACGATTGCGTAAACAGCGGTGTAGATTATTTTCCTTTTGAGCATGAACTTCTTCTGAAACTGCTTAAAGCCTTTCTCTGTTTCATCAAGAGTCACGTCGTATTTTATCTGTATTTCGTTAATAGCTAACACTCCTTTATGCAGGCTGACTGCCGCCGTACACCAGCAGCCCGATTGCCACTAAGAAGCAGACCGCCGTTGCGATACAGCAAACCACTATGTCGAAAATCTTGCCCTTTGAGATGAACACGGGAATGTTCAGCGCCGCATAAGCGCCAAGCCCGAACATCATAAACGGCATTGCAACGGAGAAATCCATCTGCCCCATAAGCAGCATTAGTATGCTGAACGCCCATAGCGCAACGCATATCCAGCCCACTATTTTGCGCGGAAACGCAAGAGGCGGCTCTTTTGTCACCTCGTCGATTTTGGAGTCGTGCTTTTCGCCGTCGTCGTAGATTTTGCCTGTCTGCTCTAATTTTTCAATGTTTTTTTCGTTGTTTTCAGGGGAATTCATAAGCTATCCTTTCCTTTGCCTTTCGGCGGAATGCTCTCCCGGTTTTTTATGGCGGATTATCTGCGGGGGTGTGCCGTCAAAAACGTGCCAAAAGTAGATTTGCGTATGCAATTCTACACAAGCCGTCGAAAAACGCGCCACCGGCGCCTTTTTCGAGGATTTTGCTGTGAAAATCTTTCACTTGCGG
>CAKSIR010000156.1 GCA_934462775.1 uncultured Ruminiclostridium sp. | reverse complement strand
CAAGAAAAAAAGCGCCCCACAAGTGAAAAATTTTCGCAACATTATCCTCGAAAAAGGTTGCTCTGTAGAATTGCATACGCAATTCTACTATTGGCACGTTTTTCGACGCAATGGCGAGAGGCGTATTGCCTCCCGTTTCACATTTCCGATATTCTCGAATCCATGTTAAAAATCAGCTTCCATTTTTCATCCGACCTTACCCATGTTGACGTTATGTGAAACGTGCCGGAAAGGTCGGCGTTTTCTTTTTCCGCGGCAGCGGTTTTTATAATGTAATGAACCTGTTTTGCAAATTCGCTGCTGTAAACGACCTCAAATTCGCTTATACTGAACGCAGAACAGTCAAACTCAGCCATTACTTTTCTTTTCCTCCAAAACACGCCTTTTCCGTCTTTCTCAGCATTATAAGCAGCAGCACAAGGAAAAAGGCCAGATAAAGCGGCATAAGCCTTATGTCGATGTAGTTGGCGATAAGCCCGAACAATGGCGGCATAAACGTTGAGCCTACATATGCGCTCGCCATCTGTATTCCGATAATTCCCTGAGAATTTTCCGCACCGAAGTTGGTCGGCGTGGAGTGAATAATGCAGGGGTAAACGGGCGCGCAGCCAAGTCCGACAACAACAAAGCCTGCTATTGCCGCTTCCTTTACGGGAATTGCCGTCATAATTACGCCAAGCAGCGCAAGACCTGTTCCCAGCCGTATCATTCTGTTATCGCCAAGCTTGTCCGAGATAAAGCCCGAAATAAATCTGCCTGAGGTAATGCCGATAAAGAACAGGGAGCCGAACGCAGCGGCTTCTTCGTTTGAAACGCCGTAAGCGCCCTCAAGGTAGCTGCTCACCCACAGCATTGTTGTAGCTTCGGCTGCGCAGTACGCCATAAATCCCGTCAGCAGAAACGGTACGCCCTTTATTTTCAGCCCGCCCTTAAGTCCGAGCGGCTTTGCGACTGCCGCCGCAGCTTCGGCGGATTTGTTCACTTTCCACAGTGGCAGCGCCAGCACCAGTATCACCACAATGCCGAACTGGATATAAGACACGGTTCGGTATCCGTCCGTCCAGACGCTGTGAGTAAGGGCATAGCTCATAATGTAGGGGCTTATTATTGTGCCAACTCCCCAGAAGCAGTGAAGCCAGCTCATGTGGCGGGAGCTGTAATGCAGCGCAACATAATTATTCAGCGACGCGTCAATTGCTCCTGCGCCAAGTCCGTACGGGATTCCCCACAGACACAGGTGAAAAAACTCGGTGGCGGTGGAAAATCCAAACAGGGCTATCGCCGTCAGCAGTACGCTTACGGCGGTTATGAGCCTTGTGTGGAACTTTTTTTCAAGGCGTTCCGCCATAAGGCTTGAAACAATCGTGCCGCCTGCGATTATCATGGACACAATGCCCATGTAGGAAATAGGCACGTCAAAGGCTGCGTAAATGGTAGGCCACGCCGAACCAAGCAGCGAATCGGGCAGTCCAAGACTTATAAAGGCAATGTAGATTACTGCCAAGAGTAAAAGATACATTGTAAACCTCCTGATGTAATGAAGCACGCTTCAAAGTATGCCGGCAGCGCTCTGCGGAGATGCTTTTCAATACGGATAATGAAGTCGGGGGGCTTTTTAAAAAAGCTCCCCGCAGCGTGTGAAGTGCCTCCAAGGTTTAGACAAAATAAATTGCCCGGGAATGTGTTATTCAATACACTTGAATTCTTCAACCATCTTTTCAAGCTCGCCTGCGTCCTTGTCAAGCTCGGCGCTGTTTGCGGCGCATTCCTCGGCGGTAGCCGCATTGCTGTGAACTACGCCCGAAATGCCGTTCGCAAAGTCGTTGAGCTGTCCGACCAGGTCGTTGTGACGTCTGATGTTGTGGTTTTCAAGGTCGATTGCCTTAACTATCCTGCTTACGTCCTCGGAAATTACGTCCATTGCCTCGCCGGTCGTCTTGACTGCGACCTTGCCGTTTTCAACGGCGGCAAGCGCGTTTTCAATAAGCTTAGTGGTATTGCTTGCAGCCTCGGCGCTCTTGGACGCAAGGTTTCTTACCTCGTTTGCCACAACGGCAAAGCCCTTGCCGTGTTCCCCTGCCCTTGCAGCCTCGACGCTTGCGTTAAGGGCAAGAATGTTGGTCTGGAACGCAATATCGTCAATTACCTTGATTATCTTAGCAATTTCGTTTGAAGCCTCGTCGATTTCAGCCATTGCCTTTTCGGTTTTTTCCATATCCTCGGTGCAGCTTGCAATGGCTGTGCCGATGCTGTCGGCAGCGTTTTTGGTGCCGGTTGCGTTTTCGGAAATTTTGGCAATTCTGGTGTTGATGTCGTTTATTGTTCCTATAAGGTGTTCAACGGAGCCTGCCTGCTCGGTTACGCCTGCCGCTAAATTATCTGCTGCGGAGGCAATCTGACCGGAGCCGCTTCTTACGCCGCGCACAGTGTCCTGAACGTTGCTGATCGTTTTGCTGAGGTTTACGCTGATGTCGGTGAGAGCGTCCTTTATCTGAACGAAATCGCCCTTGTAGTCAGCAGAAAAGCCGGTTGTGAAGTCGCCGTTTCTCATAGCGTTCAGCTTGGCGGTAATGTCGTTTATATAATTGGACATGGTTTCGCTGTAAGCGTAAAGTCCCTTGTAGAACTCGCCGATTTCATCGTCCTTGACGTAGTTCTTTTCGATAGAAAGGTTGCCCTCGCTGAGGGTTGCGACCAGCGACTTTACTTCCTTGAGCGGTCTGATTATATAGTTTACCGCGCCCGCCGTAAGCGCCATTGCAATAGCGCTGCCTAAAACGATTACCGCGGCAACAATTATTCCGAACGCCGTCATGTAGGAACGGTAAACCGACGAATCGATAACATAAAGCATCGACCAGCCCGTATCGCCAACAGGCGTCTGGCATACTACCTTGCTTCTGCCGCTGTAATCGGTGATGTTGTAGATTCCCTTGAAGTCGGCGCTGAAGCTTGGCACAAGCGATGAAACGGCAGTGAAAACAGTGTCGCCGCTTTCGTTTGTCTGAGGAAGAAACGCGTCGTTTTCGTGAACGACAACGTTGCCGTCGGAATCTGCCAGAATGGAATATCCCGTGCCGTTTTCGTTCAGGGAGTTCGCCATTTCAACAACCGTGCTTATGCTTATATCAGCAGCAAAAACGCCCACGGTTTTGCCGTCCGATACAACACGTCTTGAAATGGAAACAACCATTCCTCCCGCCGCCGCGTCAACGTAAGGCTCGCTGCAGGTAAACTGATCGGTGTCCTTAGTATTTATGTACCAATCTCTTGTTCGGGGATCGTAGCCGTTTTCCGCAGGATCCCACCTGTCAGAAAAGCAGGAGCTTCCGTCCTCAAAGCCCAGCGAATAGGCGAATACGCCCGAATCCGCGCTGTAAATTTCCGCAAGGTAGTCCTCAGCCTCCTTGCTTGCGGAGGTGTATCCCCGCTGTCCTAAGGAATCGGCAATCGTGCCGACCACCGCCTGATATTTCTCGAACCAGCCGTTAATGCGGTTTGAGATGTCACTTACCTGTGACATATTTTTTTTGTCATTCAGATCGTTTGTTTCATTGAGGGCAACTGCGGTGAAGGCTGCCGATGAAATAAGTATCAGAATGATGAAAACAACTGTTACAGGTCTTGCAATGTGGAAAGCCATGGTTTTTTTGAATTTCGTAACAATCTCTCCTTTATCCTTTTCTTTGCAATATTATAGCACCTTACATGGCTTTTTTCAATATTTTTCTATAAATTTCACAAAGACTGCAAAATTATTTTCATTACAAATTATGCCAATATATGGGCGAAAATGCCATTGACAAAATGAGCTGTTATGTAGTAAAATTATGGTGGTGTATAATATATAAAGTCCGCACTAAAACTGCGGCATAAGAGAAAAAAGAGGTAACAAAATGAAACAAAAGCATAGCAAAAAATCCAAGCTTGCGGCATTGCTCGCAGCTTGCGCCCTTACTGTTTCGGCAATGATAGCAGGCGGAACTCTGTCTGTCGGCGCAGACGCTGAAAATGTAGGCGGCAAATTTCTTATAAGCGGAGGAACCGCTGCGAACGGAGATTACAGCTATAACGAGGAAACTCTAACGCTGACCGTCCTGAAAAGCACTCCTATAACAATACGGAACGTAGACAACCAAACAGTCAACGCAAAAATCTTTATTGCAAACGGCGTTGACGCGAACATTACGATTGATACTCTGCGCATCAAAACAACCGACGGCGCTGCTATATCCATGGGCGACAGCTCTGCGAACGTAACCATAACCCTTAAA
>CAKSIR010000155.1 GCA_934462775.1 uncultured Ruminiclostridium sp. | reverse complement strand
TTGGTGGAGGCGAGGAGAGTCGAACTCCTGTCCGAAAACCAATCCGCTCATCTTTCTACACGCTTAGTCGGTCTATTGAGATTCCCTCTTGCCGCTCCGACAGACAGGATCGGCATTTGGTAGCCCTTTAGATGCACAAAAAGCTGCAAGGCTCTCGCTTAGTGTGTTGGCTGCTCAATGACGCCCGAACCGGAGCCGCAGCGCTCCCCGGCAGGACGGCAGCTGCGATTAGGCAGCTACTGGTTCAGATGTGTAATCTGCGTTTAATTTTAAAGTTACCCATTATTAAGGAGTTTAGGAGAACTCCGCGTGCTTAACAAGGTTCAAAGTCCCCGTCGAAACCTTTACGCCCCCGTTGGTATAAAAATTATACTCTTATTATTGCCATTTGTCAATGTTTTTATTTGCAAAATCCTGCGAATTGTGCTACAATATGCAAAAAAGCAGGGAGGAATCGGAATGTCCACAGACAGCATAACAAAGCAGAAACTTACGGAGCAGCAAATCGAGAAAATGACCGAAAAGGCGTTTTACGAGGATTTAAAGGAATACAAGGAGCTTGGGGAGGGCTTTTTCAATTCGGCTTATCTTGTGACCACCGAAAGCGGCAGGGAGGCGGTTTTAAAGGCAGCGCCGCCTGCGGAGGTGAAGCTGCTGAGGTATGAGAAAGACATTATGATTGCCGAAACAACGGCGATGAAAATCGCGCTTGGAAAAGGAATCCCCGCTCCCGAGGTGCTTTACTGCGATTTCAGCAGAACGGTCTGTCCGTCGAGATACTTCTTCATGAAAAAGCTTAATGGAGCAAGCGCAGAGTCGCAGAAAGGCAGCCTTGACAAGGTTCAGCTTGCGCTTATTCAGCGCGAAGTGGGGGAAATAAACGCCCGTCTGAACGCAATAACGGGGGAGAAGTTCGGCAGCCTTTTCGACAGGGAAAGGCAGTACGACAGCTGGTACGACGCATTCGGAAGTCTGCTGAGCGATGTGCTTGACGACAGCTCGGACATCGGAGCGGACACAGACGCTGACAAAGCGGAAATTATGGCGGCTCTTCAGCGCGACAAGGCGGCTTTTGACGAAGTTACAACGCCGTCGCTTGTTCACTGGGATATATGGGACGGCAACATTTTCACAGAAAACGGCAAAATCACAGGCATTATCGATTTCGAGCGTTCAATGTACGCCGACAGGCTGATGGAAAACGGCTTCCGCTGGCAGTGCGAAAACGATAACTTCCTGACAGGCTACGGCATTGACCGCCTTTCAGACAGCGAGGAACAGCGGGTTTTATGGTACGATTTATACCTGGCGCTCGTTATGGTTACGGAGCATTTCTTCCGCGGATACAGTGATGCTTCTCTGCACGACTGGGCAAAGGGCAAGCTTGAATACACCCGAAGGCTGCTGAAATAATCAGCCGTTTTTCCTGTATTCAAGGGGGCTTATGCCGAAGGTTTTTCTGAACTGCCTTGCAAAAAAGCTGCTGTCTGAAAAGCCGCACCTTTCCGAAATATCAGTAACCGTCAGGTCGGTGGATTTCAGCATCATGCTTGCGTTTTTCATGCGGATTTCGTTAAGGTAGGCGCCGGGGGTAAGGTGATAGGTGGCGCGGAAAATCCGCGAGAAATGGCGGTCGGAAATGTAGCACATTTCGGCAAGCTCTTTTATTGTTATGCCTGCGTTGTAGTTGTTTTCCATGTAGGAAACGGCTTTGGCAAGATTTATTTCCGCCTTGTCCTTTTCAGAGGGCAGGGCGTATTTTCTTGCAAGCATGGTGACAAGCTCCGTGAAATAGGCGGAAAGCAAAGTTTTCCGCCCGTCGCGCTTGCTGTTGTATTCGTCGATCATGTCCGCAATGAGCAGCTTTGCCCTTGAAAAATCCTCGGCTCCAAGCTTAAGGCGGCTTTCAAAGCGCTGTTCTCCCGCAAGGTACGGCTCGATTACGAAAAGCGCGTGATAGCCTGCGGACTGAGTGAGATCTCCTCCCGACAGCATTTCGGGGTGGAACATTATGTTGCATATCCTGAAGTTTTCGGTGTTTTTGTAGCCGTGGGCGGTGTCTTTGTTGATGACGAAAACGTCCCCCTTGCAGACAAAATATTCCTCGCTGTTCACCGCGTGTACAGCGCTTCCCTCAAGCACAAGCACCATCTCGGAAAAGTCCGTGTGAACGTGCATGAACATGCTTTCATCGTGACCGCCGTATTGTATGAAAAAAGGAAAGGTGCTGTCGGAGGTGAAAAAACTGAGCTGCATTTCATTCATGGCGGTTCTCCTCGCTATTGCAGCTCAGCCCTGCGCCAAACGCCCATTTCGGGCAGCTGCGGACCCCGGCTGAACATACAGCGGCATTTTCTCAGATGAGGATAGCCGCAGGAAAGTCTTTCCCCGTTATTGCCTGCGGACATTGTCCGGTTTTTGTCAAGTGTGATGATCATAGCGTTTCCTCGCGAAAGTTGTTGTTGATTGAATTATAAATTGAAACGCTTGAAAAGTCAATTGTTTTGTGGTATATTTTATAATATAATATGATTTACAGAGGTGCAGAAATGAAAAGAACACAGATTGCAGCGCTTTTTGCCGACGCAGAAAGCCTGAGCAATAAAGAAGTTACCGTCTGCGGCTGGATAAGGACCGTCCGCGATTCCAAGAAATTCGGCTTCATCGAGCTTAACGACGGCTCCCGCCACAAGAATTTGCAGGTGGTTTTCGACGCAGACAAAATTGACAATTACAAGGAAATAGCCAAGCTCAACGTTGGCAGCGCCGTTGACGTAAAGGGCGTTGTGGTGCTGACTCCCGGCGCAAAGCAGCCGCTGGAGGTTCATGCGGCTGAAATTGAGGCAGAGGGCGCGTCAACTCCCGATTATCCTCTCCAGAAAAAGCGCCACACCCTTGAATATCTCCGCACGATCGCCCACCTAAGACCCCGTACCAACACGCTCGGCGCCGTGTTCAGGGTAAGAAGCGTGGCTGCATTCGCAATCCACGAATTTTTCAACAGCAGAGGCTTTGTTTACGCTCACACCCCGCTGATTACGGCAAGCGACTGCGAGGGCGCAGGTGAAATGTTCCACGTTACAACGCTTGACATTGACAACCCTCCGAGGAACGAGGACGGCAGTGTTGACTACTCCCGCGATTTCTTCGGCAAGCACACCAGCCTTACCGTTTCCGGACAGCTTGAGGGCGAGGCGATGGCAATGGCTTTCGGCAATATCTATACCTTCGGTCCAACGTTCAGAGCCGAAAACTCCAATACAGCCCGTCATGCAGCCGAATTCTGGATGATAGAGCCTGAAATTGCTTTCGCCGACCTTAACGACGATATGGAGCTTGCACGCGACATGATCAAGTACGTCCTCAAGGAAGTGCTGAGAAAGTGCCCCGATGAAATGCAGTTCTTTGCAAACTTCTACGACAAGGAGCTTATCAGCCGTCTGAACAGTCTGATTGAGTCCGATTTTGCGCACGTTACCTATACCGAGGCGGTTGAAATGCTTGAAAAGCATAAGGACGAGTTCGAGTACCCTGTTTACTGGGGCTGCGACTTGCAGACTGAGCATGAGCGCTACCTTACCGAAAAAATTTTCGGCAAGCCTGTGTTCGTTACCGATTATCCAAAGGAGATCAAGGCGTTCTATATGCGCATGAACGACGACAACAAGACCGTTGCGGCAGTCGACCTGCTTGTACCCGGAGTTGGCGAAATTATCGGCGGCAGTCAGCGCGAAGAACGTCTGGATATGCTTGAAAAGCGCATGAGGGAGCTTAATATGAACCCCGAGGATTACTCATGGTACCTCGATTTAAGACGTTACGGCGGAACAAAGCACGCAGGCTTCGGTCTTGGCTTTGAACGGCTTATCATGTACATTACAGGCGTTTCCAACATCAGAGATGTGATTCCGTTCCCGAGAACGACAGGCACCTGCGAATATTAAGCAAACGCTTCGGATTTCCGCCGAAAATGCGGAAATCCGAAAAAATATCCTTCTGCCTGCGGGAAACCATACCTGTAAGAGCAAAAAAACCGCATCAGAATGGGCGTTTGTGGTTTGTAAAAATTTTTTTAATTTTTTTCAAAAAAAGTGTTGACAAATTGGCTCTGTTAGTGTATAATGAAATAGCCGTCAAACGGGGCGGCAAAAAAACGTGGGAGCTTAGCTCAGCTGGGAGAGCATCTGCCTTACAAGCAGAGGGTCACAGGTTCGAGCCCTGTAGTTCCCACCATTTTAATCTGAAAGCTTTGGCCTGGTAGTTCAGTTGGTTAGAACGCTAGCCTGTCACGCTAGAGGTCGTGGGTTCGACCCCCATCCAGGTCG
>CAKSIR010000154.1 GCA_934462775.1 uncultured Ruminiclostridium sp. | reverse complement strand
GAGAGCTGAACGCGGTTGCAACGCTAAAGCTGTCCTGAGGTTTTCGGTAAACTAAAGGCTCGGATTTCTCCGAGCCTTTCTTTTTCGGCGAGCCGCGCGTTACTTGTTTTTGAACACCAGTCCATAAGCCCCTCTGCCGAAAACCCATGCAAGGCAGGGGGATTCATCGGCAACATACACGTTTTCAAAATGCACCTGACGGTCGACCAGCTTTTTCAGCCGCTCAATTTCCGTGTAAGTGCAGCCTGCGCTGTTTATAATCAGTATGCTCGTATCAATGTCCCGCGGATTTTTCAGCGCACGGTGTACAAACTGCTCCATGTAGCTTTCAACGCCGTCAATTATCTTCACATCGCCGCTGTATCCGCCTTTGCTTACCTTGAAGCAAGGCTTCAGGTGGAACGTGTCGCACATTGAACCCATAAAGCCCGAAACGATGCCCGCATGGTGAACGTAATCAATTTTGCCTGCTATAATCGTGTTTACTATGCTTGATGTGAGCATATCCGTTTCACTTTTGATTACCTTTGCGCTGAATCCCGACTGTGCCATTTTGGCTGCATTGAGCACCGCAATTGATATTCCCGCCGCAAGCTGCCCCGAATCAACAACATACACGTTATCCATGTTTACAGCCGCTTCGACAGCATTTCTGTACGCCGCGGAGGCGGTGCTGCTTTGGGAAATGTGGACAATGCTGCCGCAGTTTCTCAGCAGAGCGGAAAAGAACGCGGTGAACTCGTCGGCTGACGGAGGAATGACCTCGGGGAAGCTTTTGTTAAGCTCGATGTATTCAAGGATATTGCCGCCTCGGATTTCTTCCTGTTCGGCGAAGATACCGTGCTTTGTCTTAATGTAGAACGGTATTGTTTCTATTCCGAAATGCTCCTTAAGCCTTAACGGAATGTCGCAGGTGCTTTCCGCTGTTATTATAACATCACGGTTTTTGTTCATTTTCAGCCTCCGTAAACAGCGTTATAGTTTTTTCCACTTCCTCGGCGGCGTCGTCAAAATCGAACATTGAAATGCTGTTTGCTGCGCTGCTGAGGAATGATTCAGCCTTTTCACCAAGGTTTATTTTCATAAGCCGCGCCATCGTCTGTTCGCAATCGTTTTGGTTCATGTCGTCGGCAGCCTTTTGCAGCCTGTACAGCAAATCCAGAATTGCGTCGTTGTCTGCATTGTATTTACGCTGACTTTCCTTTTCAACGCCGTTTTTCTTGAGGTAGCTGTTTATTTCGTTCAGCACGTCGTTGTAGGCTTCCATAAGCAGCGGCGTTTTTAAAACCAGTATGCGCTGTTCGCCTGCTTTTCCCGCCTGCTCAAGCTGACGCGCCAGCTCGGACAGGTGATCCGCGCCTATGCCCTTGGCTGAGCTTTTCAGCGAGTGTACTTCAATTGTGTAGCGGTGGTAATCTCTCATGCGGAGGGATTTTTCAATTGTGTCCTTGATTTTAGGAGCGCTGTCGGCAAATATCTGGAGTATCTCCATATACGCCTGCTTATTGCCTGCGATCTGGTTTATTCCGGCGGCGGCGTTAAGGTTAATGCTGCTCTCCGGCTGCGCAGGGACGGGTTCTGCGGGCGCTTTGTTTTCAATTATCTTGGTAGGCGGAAGCCACTTGCGCAGAACCATGTCAAGCTGCTTTACGTCAATCGGCTTTGCAAGGAAATCGTCAAGCCCCTCGCGGAGGAACATATCCCTTGCACCGCCTATTGCGTTGGCGGTAAGGGCGATTATCGGCATTATCTTGAATCGCTTGCCGTCAAGCTCTCTGATAATATGAGTGGTTTCAACGCCGTCCATCTGCGGCATCATGTGATCCATCATCACTATGTCAAAGTTCTGGCGCTTTACAAGGGCGATTGCGCCCTGACCGTCTGAGGCGGTCAGAATGTTCATGCCGTAAGGCTTGATAAGCTCGGTTGCAACCTTGAGGTTTACATAGTTGTCGTCGACAATCAGGACGTTTGCCTCAGGAGCGGTAAATGTGCAGACTGAGCCGCGCTTCATGTAGGAGTTTATCAGAGCGTTGTCGGAGAACGCGTTTATGATAGGCAGAATGTAAATAGGGCGGAAAATGCGTCTGATGTTTTTCGGCAGCGGGCGGTCGTCGCTTTTGCTGCATATAATTCCCACCTTTGTCCTGTCTGCAAGAGCGGTGAAAATATCGGTATCCATGTCGTACTCCCGCCTTGCGGCAATAACGTGGGTATATTCGGGATTATTTCTGCGCTCTATGAAGGCGTTTCTTGTGCTTACGAAGTCAAGGCTGACGCCAAGCTGTTCAGCCTGCTTTTCCAGCGTTTCCCTAAGTATTTCCTGAGGAAGATATATGAGAAAACGCAGCTTTTCGCGGTTTTTGATGACGATAAACGGCTTTTCATCGGCAACGCGCTGCGGTATGGAAAAGCTGAATGTGCTGCCCTCGCCGTAGGCTGTGTCAAGGATAATAAAGCCTCCCATAAGGCGAACTAACTGCTTTGAAATTTCAAGACCAAGACCTGTGCCTTCCTTGTTGCGGTTTTTTCTGGTATCTACCTGTGAAAAAACCTTGAACAGCTTTTCCTTATCCTGCGGCTTGATTCCGATGCCCGTATCCTTTACGGAAACGCACAGATTTACGCCGTATTCCGTCTTTTTGGCGGAGATTTTCAGCAGCACCATTCCCTTTGCGGTGAACTTCAGCGCATTGGTGACAAGGTTGGTTATAATCTGGCGGATACGCTGTTCGTCGCCTATCATGGCGGTGGGAATATCGGGAGCGCACTGCACTACAAATTCCGCTCTGGTTTCGTCCAGCTTTACAGTGGCAAAGTTTACAACATCGTTGATAATATCGGCTATTCGGTACTCCGCTTCGGTGATTTCGAGCTTGCCTGACTCAATTTTGGAAAAGTCGAGAATGTCGTTGATAATTCCGAGCAGACTGCGGCTGCCTGTTTGTATTCCGTAGGCGTATTCACGGACGGTATCGCTTATTTCCTCGCGGAGAATAAGCTCGCTCATACCGCTGACGGCGTTCATAGGCGTTCTGATTTCGTGGGACATATTGGCAAGAAAGTCGCTTTTGCTGCGGTTGGCGTTTATCGCTTCCTCCGTTTTTTCGCGGGCGAGATTCATGTTTTTGCGGAAGTTGTAAACAAGCACGGTGTTGGTTATCAGCGACAGGTTGTACAGCAGGAAAAGCACTATATAAATAGGCATAGGGATATTGCTGGAAACAAGGTCGTAGCAGAAAACCAGACCTATTACCACTGTTACGTCCGAATAAATGAAGAATCTTATGTTCAGCTTAGGGTCAACGAAAAAGGAAATAACTATGGCGGTGGCAATCTGAAAAATGATGCCGTAACCGAGGGTCTGCACAGCTATGCCTACCGACAGCACTCCCGCCAGTACGCATATACAGAAAATGTCCTTGGCATACCTGCCCCTTTTGTCAAAGAAATAGGCAATCAGCGCAGTAACAAGTGTAATGGTTGAGAAAACGGCTGTATGAATTACACGCTGTGAGTCGAAAACCATGCCTGCGTAGACGATGTGCATAACCAGGCACAGCAGAAATTCGGTAAAGCAAAGCCGCATAACGGTTTTATATTTAAACATAATTACTCCCGACATTTGTATATAATTATTCACTTTATTTTACCATATATGAAAACAGTTTTCAATAGAAAATTTTAAAATAGCTGCTCATATAAGTTTTTGGCTGCACATTGCACAAATTTTGTCACATACATTTGGTTGACTTTTACATAAAAGTGTGATAAAATATAGCCACATTGCAGAAAGCAGTGACAACCTGTTAGGGCGTTGCCCGGAAAGGAAAAATATGAAAAAGATTTTATGCGCTATATTGGCGTCAGCTATGATAATAACAACCGCCGCAGCCTGCGGGAAGAGCCAAAGCCCCACAAACGGCAGCGAGGACGCAATTGTCACCACCGCCGACAACGACCCTGCCGCACAGGAGGATATGGACAAGCTTAACGAGCTTTACGCCGAGGCTGAATCGGTAGTAAGCGACATCAAGGCTGCGCTTGCCGGAAACGACAGCTTTAAGGATTACCTTGCAGCACTTGAAGAGCAGATGACAAGCTGGAAAAGCAATATCGAAAAGGCAATAAACAGAGGAACAAAGTATATAGTTCAGAAAGAGCTTGACTTTGCCGAAAAACAGCTTGAATCGCTGAAAGCCGACCTTGAAAAGCTGGCAGGATAAGAAAAAGCCGTAAGCCGAAAAGCTTACGGTTTATTTCTATTTTGCGGCTTTTTTCATGTTGTCCGCTCTGAGCTGACCGCAGGCGGCTTTCAAGTTTCCTCCGAATTCGCGGCGTATGGTGG
>CAKSIR010000153.1 GCA_934462775.1 uncultured Ruminiclostridium sp. | reverse complement strand
CTCCGTAAGGAAGGTGCCCCAAGGCTTTGTATCTCAAATTAAATATTGTTGTATTAAAACGGTGTAGCAAGCTGCTATGCCGTTTTTGTTGCTCTTGCAGTTTTATTCTGAATATGCTCCTGAAAATATTCTTCCATTTCTTCGGGAGACGGCTCTCGGATAATGCCGACTCCGTTATAGTGGATTTCTACGCTTTGGTAACGCTTGCCGTCTTTGTATTCGGGTTTGTCGACTACAATCTTTTCAATAAATTCGTGTACTATTTCGGGAGTTAATTCCGTAAGCTGCGTTACTTTCTTTGCCTTGTCGATAAAACGCTGTAAGCCTTCGGTTGCAATTTGAGCATTTTCAAGCTCACTTTCCAATTCGGGAACACTTGCTTTTAAGTTTTCCTGCTCGGTTTCCAAAGACATTGACATCGTGGCAAATCGGTCATCATTTATTTTTCCTGCTACATTATCCTCATAAAGCTTTTGAATAAAGTTACAACACGCAGAATAATATCACACCGACGGAGTACGAGTATCAATTCCCTAAATGGGAAAGGTAAAGGATCTTTTTAAAGTAAAATACTCAAAAAAAGTGATCGTGTATCAATTCCCTAAATGGGAAAGGTAAAGGACAACATGAAAACCAAAGACTACAAGCGGAAGATGTATCAATTCCCTAAATGGGAAAGGTAAAGGTTAGTATTCGCAATTCTCACACTAGTAGTGCTGTATCAATTCCCTAAATGGGAAAGGTAAAGATTAACACAATTAAATCCAGCGATTAACCCAAAACGTATCAATTCCCTAAATGGGAAAGGTAAAGAAAAAAAAGCGGGAAATCGAGATATCGAGATATAAAAGGTATCAATTCCCTAAATGGGAAAGGTAAAGCTTCACCGCATAGTTACTGAAAAAGCCTATAATATCGAGTGTATCCATTCCCTAAATGGGAAAGGTAAAGAATTCTCTTGGTAAGATGGAAAAATAAAGTGGTGTATCAATTCCCTAAATGGGAAAGGTAAAGAATTTAATATTAGAAAGGGAAATCAAACATGAAAAACATCGTATCAATTCCCTAAATGGGAAAGGTAAAGACTCTGCACGGATTTCCGAAATTCCGGATTCTGCAGTATCAATTCCCTAAATGGGAAAGGTAAAGCAGAACATATTGAACTAAATCTTACATTGCACACAATATGTAGATAGAAAACATAGTGACGATTGAAATCGTCTTATTTTTTTTGCCTGAAAATCCGGTCAATCTCCGGCAGTTAAGAGCCTGAAAAGCCTTGATTTATGGGCGTTTTTGGAATTTTCAAAAATTAGCGCTGAGATTGACCGATTTTCGGGGTTAAAATAGGCTGTTTTTGAGGGCCAAAGTCGGTCAATGTCATTTCACAACACATAAAACTGTGCATATTCGTTTTTTTCACCGTCAAAACGGACTTTTATTGTGTCGCCTATTTTTTTATTTTTTACCAAATTTTGGGCAACAGATAACCTTTTGCCCTTATATTCGGTGATTCCGTCTATCGACAAATTGCAAAATTTTAATCCTTTTTTATTCTCATAAAATTTTATTATCTCTGCAACATATTCCGTTCCGGATTTCAACTCCTTTGAAAAATCCGGAAATAAATTCAGTCTTTTCTTTGCCTCATCCTCTTCAACCGCAGTCAAATTTCCATACCCCACATTGGTTTTTGCGCCGATGCCGAAGTATTCAAGGATTTGTTCAAATGCAGTCAGCAAATCAGTTTTAAAGTTTTGAATATACTCATTTTCACTGAATATAACCCGGAACTCTACATACACGTCAGGCAGAATTTTTATAAATTGCAACGGAGTAGGATTTTTCAGCTCATCCTTATGCGGAGTAATATAGTCGTTGCCGATGATTTTGCCGTTTTTATCCGGCGCGGCAATAACTGCATCAAGGAAAACTACGCCGTTTTCATCAAAAACCTTTTTAATTACATCTGCCTTGCTTTTTGAATCCCCCATGAGCCATTCAAACACTTCGTTTTTTTCAAGATAATGGCGCATTACTCCCTTAACCGAGCTACCCGGGATATAAGGCTGACCGCTGACATAATCAAAAGAAAATCCAAGCTTCACGTCATCCTTGGAATCGGTATCATGCTGATATCCGACACCGGCCGTTAAACCGGGATACCCCGTTTTCATATATAACGAATCATAATGCATATCAGCAGAAGCGCTTTGAAAAGCTCTGTCCATAACGCAGAATTTTGCATCCTTAATCGTGTTTATAGATTCGGTTATGCAGTCAACCTCTATTTTCCCTTTACTCTCGCCATTCTGCTCGGAATATCTTATGCCGTCATACATAGTCTTGTTAAATAACAGGTGCAAATTTTCCATTTCATTCACCTTGCTTTTCTTTGGCTTTGGAATCCTGATCTTTTAAATCAAAGGAGTTCATGGCAAGCTTTAAAGCGATTGAGGCATCAAGATATTTTTCACAAAGTGCGTCTAAAATACTTTTATCTGTGCAATTTGTTAATATCTCTTTGCAAATTTCCTGTGCCTCTTTCTTTTCATAATTCTCTTTATCTGAATTTACGATCAAATCCATAGCCTGAATAAGCTTTGATCTGTTGATTTTGCCTGCTTCACCGGTATTGCTCTTTGCATCGGAAGAATAAAATGCAACTGCAGCCTTAAAGCTGCCCATAGCCACCGCTGCTCCGAAGCCTGAAATGTTGGAACGGTATGTTTTTATGATTACACCGGTTGTTTTATCCGCTATGCCGCAATCGCCCAAAGCCTTTATCGCCGCAGGGAGATAATTATTCACTCTTTGTTTGTTCATAATTTGCTCCTATCTCCTCAAATTTTACATAACCGTTACCGATTGAGGCGTTGCCGCCGAGCTGAACAACATTGTTCAAATTAAGTTTAAACTCTTCACCATCGAACAGTATAATAGTCCAAAACACGCTCTTGTGCGGCACATACTCCTCATACCACAGGTTTCTGTTTTTGCCAAGATTATTCCTTGCAATAATCGGCAGAGGAATTTTGCCGAGATCATTTGCAACGGCAAAATTATCACCGATAATATTGATGTAACCTTGAGCTATATCGTCATTTAATTTGAGTGCTTTTTCGCCCTCTATGTTTAATGCGGCTTTTGCGGCAAATTTATAATCTTTACCGAAATCGACATTGCTTACTTTTTCCAATGTTTTGCCATTGACTGTAATGCCAAACTTCCCGGCAGTGTCAATCATATCATTCACAGCATCAGCAGTCGTTGTCAAAGCATACGGCTGACTGACTTCTCCGCCGACCCTGACCGGTCTAAACAGCAGCCTTGCATCGAGGAATTTATACTTGCCGCCGTTGTCAGAGGCATTTTCTTCAGCTCCTTTGCCGAAGATATAAGCTTTATCTAAAGGTGCATATATAGATTTATCTGCAAGTAATGCTCCTTTTATTCCCGAACCGTGAATTATGGGAAGGTCATTATTCGGGTCTTTTTCAACCTCCTTATCAACAATGTTGAAATTGAGTTCCCCCGAACCGACATGTAAATTAGTGACGCATGTAATTTTGAATAACTTTGCTTTCATTGATTTATTCCTCCGTATTGATAATACAATTAAACCCTATTTGCTCGGTGTTAGCATTTTCGGCAGTAAACTCTTTCCCCTTTTCGGTTATAATCACACTGCCGGCTTTGAGCATTCTGTGAAGTGCTGCGCCTTTAGTAACAACGCCGCGCTTGCCGTCTTTATCAACGCTGATTGTCTTAAACGCTCTGTAATCCTTTGTCATTGTCGCCGCAAAGGCGGTGCTTTCATAGGGATTGCCGCTAACAAAGGTGTCTGACAGGCAATAGTAATAGGTGTAGCTTTTTCCGTCTATACAAATTGCCGGTAAACTTTCTTTCAGAAAATTTTTGACCACATTACTTTCAAAAGATTCAATAGTATTATCCGTTTTAACAGCTTCAACGGCAAACGTTGATTTGCCTTGGCCCATGGTTGCAATGACACTCTCAATTTTCTCTTTGTTGTCGTCAATTTCCGCATACGCGGCAAAGGTGTAATCGCTTGACTTGAAGTACTTATACTCTTTCTTGAAAAAGCCGTTTTTTCTTTGCTTGAGATTAACGCCAATCCTCTCCTCCGAGCCGATTATGTCGCTAATTGGGTATATCTCATGCTCTCCGGCGCTATTCTTACTAAGTGAGACAAATCCCTCAATAAGTCCTGCTTTCGCTTCGTAATCCAAAGCATATAGTTTTTTGCCGCCGCAGGAATTTATGCTGTGATAATCTGTAAAGGGTTTAAACGTTTTTATAGACTTTTTCTTTTCATTATCCGATTCAGATTCTTTTTTATTC
>CAKSIR010000152.1 GCA_934462775.1 uncultured Ruminiclostridium sp. | reverse complement strand
ATCAATACAATCTCACACCTTATAAGGCGCAGCATGGATATAAAAAACGAAAGCGCCAATATTCCCGAGCTTACGCGCTCGCAGGTGTGGGTGATAAGGTACATAAGCGAGGAAGGCGAAAAAGGCGACATCTATCAGCGCGACCTTGAAAAAGCCTTTAATATCCGCCGCTCCACCGCAACGGGAATTCTTCAGCTTATGGAGAAAAAAGGGCTTGTTGAGCGTCTGCCCGTGCCTCATGACGCTCGTATGAAAAAGCTCGTTCTCACCGATTATGCAGTACAAATCAACGAGAAAATGAAAGAAAACATCGATACCATGGAAAATGTATTGAGAAAAGGAATAACCGAGGAAGAGGCTAAAGTTTTCCGCACTGTCTGCGATAAAATAATACATAACCTTGAATAAAAGCTGTCGGTTTCGGCAGCTTTAAAAACCGTCAGATTGTTAGGTTGCTTACAGTACGGATTTGAACAAATTATACCTGTACACGGTACGAAAGGAAGAGAGAAATGATAAAAAAGCTAATGTCATGCGTGGGCGAATACAAGAAATCGTCCATTCTGACGCCTATTTTTGTTACGTTTGAGGCAATAATGGAGGTAGTAATCCCTCTGTTTATGGCTTATCTTATAGATGAGGGAATCAACAAAAGCGATATGTCGTCCATTCTGAAAATAGGCGGACTGCTGGTGCTTTCAACACTGGTTTCGCTGCTTTTCGGCGCGCTTTCGGGACATTACGCCGCTGTTGCGTCGGCAGGCTTTGCAAAAAATATACGTCAGAAAATGTACTACAAAATACAGAACTTTTCGTTCAAGAACATTGACAAGTTTTCAACTGCAAGTCTTGTAACCCGTCTTACAACAGACGTTACCAACGTTCAGAACGCATATCAGATGATTATCAGAATCGCTGTCCGCTGTCCCGTTCTGCTGCTTTTCTCGCTGTTCATGTCGTTCAGCATAAACGCAGAGCTTGCGCTCGTTTTCGTTTGCATTATTCCGGTGCTTGCGCTTGTGCTTTATCTCATAATTAAAAAGGTTCATCCGATTTTTGAACGTGTATTCAAGACCTACGACAAGCTGAACAATGTTGTTCAGGAAAATCTGTACGGAATCAGAGTTGTCAAGTCGTTTGTCCGCGAGGATTACGAACGCGAAAAGTTTGAGAAGGTTTCTACTTCAATCTACAAGGACTTCTCAAAGGCTGAAAAAATTCTTGCATTCAACTCTCCCGTTATGCAGATAGCCATTTACCTGGCGATTCTGCTTATTTCCTGGCTCGGCGCACAGCTGGTTATCGAAAGCACAATGACAACAGGTCAGCTTATGAGCCTTATTTCCTACGTTTCGCAGATACTTATGAGCCTTATGATGCTTTCGATGGTATTTGTAATGATAACAATTTCAAGAGCTTCAGTGGAACGTATTGTCGAGGTATTTGACGAGGAAAGCGACATTCGTAACAAGCCTGATGCCGTTAAGGAAGTAAAGGACGGCTCGGTAGTATTTGACGGCGTTAATTTCAGCTATGCGAAAAAGGCTGACAAAAACGTGCTTGATAATATCAATCTTGACATAAAGTCGGGCGAAACGGTTGGAATAATCGGCGGCACAGGCTCGTCAAAATCAAGCTTTGTACAGCTTATTCCGCGTCTGTATGACGTTTCGGATGGCAGCGTAAGGGTCGGCGGCGTTGACGTTCGCGACTATGATATTGAAACGCTTCGTGAAAATGTTGCAATGGTTCTTCAGAAGAACGTGCTGTTTTCGGGAACAATCAAGGAAAATCTTCGCTGGGGCAACAAGGAAGCAAGCGACGAGGAAATCGTCCGCGTATGCAAGCTTGCGCAGGCTGACAGCTTTATCGAAGCATTCCCCGACAAATACGACACCCACATTGAGCAGGGCGGTACAAACGTATCCGGCGGTCAGAAGCAAAGACTTTGCATTGCGCGCGCGCTGCTAAAAAAGCCGAAAATACTTATTCTTGACGACTCGACCAGCGCGGTCGATACCAGAACAGACGCGCTTATCAGAAAGGCGTTCCGCGAGGAAATTCCTGATACGACTAAGTTTATAATCGCTCAGCGAATTTCATCGGTTCAGGACGCCGACAAGATAATCGTTCTCGACGACGGTAAAATCAACGGCGTGGGTACTCACGAGGAGCTGCTCAAATCCAACGAAATTTACAAGGAAGTTTATTATTCCCAGACAAAGGAGGCTGTTTCAAATGGCTGAAAAAAGGAAAAATGATATGCCGCCAACGGGAAAGCCGCCTAAGGGCAATCTGAATGACGCAATGAAAACCGCAAAGCGCCTTATGTCCTACATTTTCAAGGGTCATAAAGCAAGAATGGCGTTTGTTATTGTCTGCATTCTGTTAAGCGCGGTTGCAGGCGTTGCAGGCTCGGTGTTCCTCCAGATACTCATTGACGATTTCATTACGCCGATGATAGGTCAGGTTAATCCCGACTTTACAGGGCTTGCCGCCGCAGTATGCACAATGGGCGGAATTTACCTCATAGGCGTAGTTTCCACTTTCCTGTACAACCGACTGATGGTTGTAATTGCGCAGGGCGTGCTTAAGGAAATCCGCGACGAAATGTTCTCACATATGCAGGATCTGCCTATCAGATATTTCGACACTCATACTCACGGCGACATCATGAGCTATTACACAAACGATACGGATACGCTCCGTCAGATGATTGCTCAGAGTATTCCGCAGGTTCTCTCGTCAATCGTTACTATTGTTACGGTTTTCGTTGCAATGGTTGTGACAAACATCTGGCTTACTGTTATCGTGCTTGTAACCATTGCCGTAATACTGTTTATCGGCAACAAAATCACCGCAAAATCAGGCAAATACTTCATCAAGCAGCAGCAGTCCATTGCAGCTACCAACGGCTACATTGAGGAAATGATAAACGGTCAGAAGGTAGTCAAGGTTTTCTGCCACGAGGAAGAGGCAAAGGATGGCTTTGACAAGCTCAACGACGAGCTTTGCGTCAACGCAACTGAGGCAAACCGCTTTGCGAACATTCTCATGCCGATTATGAACAACATGGGACATTTGCAGTATGTTCTGATTGCTATTATCGGCGGCGCTCTCGGCATTTCGGGCTTTGGCGGAATCACTCTCGGCGCAATCGCAAGCTTTTTACAGCTGAGCAGAAGCTTCACAATGCCTATTTCTCAGGTTTCGCAGCAGATAAACTCAATCGTTATGGCACTGGCAGGCGCTGAACGTATTTTCACGCTTATTGACGAGGAAGCTGAAACGGACGAGGGCTATGTTACACTTGTCAACGCAAGGCGCGGACCTAACGGCGAAATTATCGAAACTCCCGAACACACAGGCTTATGGGCATGGAAGCACCCGCACGGCGATGGAACGGTTACATATACCGAGCTTAAGGGCGATGTAAGACTGACGGACGTTGACTTCGGATACACTGAAAACAAAATCGTTCTTCATGAGGTTTCCGTGTTTGCCGAACCCGGTCAGAAGGTGGCGTTTGTCGGTGCAACAGGCGCAGGCAAGACCACTATTACAAACCTTATCAACCGATTCTATGACATTGCGGACGGAAAAATCCGATATGACGGAATCAACATCAATAAAATCAAGAAAGCCGATCTGCGCCGTTCGCTGGGCGTTGTTCTCCAGGATGTAAACCTGTTTACGGGTACAGTTATGGAGAATATCCGCTACGGAAAGCTTGACGCAACGGACGAAGAGGTTTACGCAGCTGCAAAGCGCGCTAATGCGGACGGATTTATCAAAATGCTGCCTGAAGGCTACAATACCATGCTTGAGGGCGACGGTTCGGGACTTTCACAGGGTCAGCGACAGCTTATTTCAATTGCGAGAGCGGCGGTTGCAGATCCGCCGGTAATGATTCTTGACGAAGCAACCTCCAGCATTGATACGCGAACCGAGGCAATCGTACAAAAGGGCATGGATCAGCTTATGGCAGGCAGAACGGTATTTGTTATTGCGCACAGACTGTCCACTGTACAGAACTCAGATGTTATCATGGTTCTTGAGCTTGGCAGGATCATTGAGCGCGGCAGCCATGAAAAGCTTATTGCCGAACACGGCAAGTATTATCAGCTTTACACAGGCGCATTCGAGCTTGAATAAAAGCGAATAAAGCGACTGCTTCCGATACGATATGCACCCCAAAAGCGTCTTACTTTTGGGGTGCATATCAGTTTTTCGACAGTCTGAAAAAGTCAAATTTAAAGTTTTCGTCCACCTTTTTCAAAAGGTGGTGGGTACTTAGGGCAAAGCCCTAAGTCGCTCTCCGCAGAGAGCGAAAAGCTTTATTTAAAGCGCTTTTTTGCAGGGGTGTGGGG
>CAKSIR010000151.1 GCA_934462775.1 uncultured Ruminiclostridium sp. | reverse complement strand
CTGTTAAAGCCTATGCGGTACACTCTCTGAAGTATGCTTACAGAACCCTTGCCCTTCTCAATCAGATATCTGCCCGCCTCAGCAAAATAATCATCGTAATCATTTCCGAACGCCTGGCTTTCTGCGAAAGCCGGATTATCAATCTTACGGGCAACATCATCATGATACCCTCCTGACTCACCACAGTTAGCCTTCAGGAACTCAACCACGGCGCTTACTTCATCATCCGAAACGAATGCTCCCTGTATTCTCGCCGGCTTAGGATATCCCGCCGGTGAAAAGAGCATATCGCCCTTTCCTAAAAGCTTCTCCGCTCCGACCATATCAAGAATGGTTCTTGAGTCCACACCCGAAGATACGGCAAATGCGATTCTTGAAGGAACATTCGCCTTTATGAGTCCTGTGATGACATCGACAGATGGTCTCTGGGTCGCAATTACAAGATGTATTCCGGCAGCTCTTGCAAGCTGTGCAAGACGCACAATGGCATCCTCGACCTCATTCTTGGCAATCATCATGAGGTCTGCAAGCTCATCAATTATAATTACGAGCTGTGGCAGCTTCGCCGGCTTATCCTCAGCCTCTATATCCTTTAGCTGCTCAACCTTCGCGTTATAACCTTTAAGGTCACGCACACCTGCCTGTGCGAACTTCTTATATCGGTCATCCATCTCCGCTACCGCCCAGTTGAGTGCGCCCGCTGCCTTCTTAGAATCCGTGACAACAGGAATCATAAGATGCGGTATTCCATTATACACGCTCAGCTCAACCACCTTCGGGTCAATCATTATAAGCTTGACCTCAGATGGTTTGGCTCTGTAGAGAATACTCATAATTATCGTGTTGATACATACGGATTTACCGGAACCTGTCGCACCGGCTATAAGCACATGTGGCATCTTGGCAATATCAGCAACAACGACCTGTCCCGCTATATCCTTACCAACGCCGAAGGCTATCGGTGACTTACTCTCCTCAAATGGCTTGCTCTCAATAAGCTCCCTCAGGGTAACTCCCGAGGTCTCCTTGTTAGGAACCTCTATTCCGACTGCCGCCTTGCCCGGTATAGGAGCTTCAATTCTTATATCCGCCGCCGCAAGATTGAGCTTAATATCATCGGCGAGTGACACGATACGGCTTACCTTCACACCCTGTTGAGGCTGTATCTCATACCGCGTTACAGCCGGTCCGCAGCTCACATCGGACACCGTGACCCTCACTCCGAAATTCGACAAGGTCTGCTGAAGCTTAACTGCTGTATCGCGAAGCTCCTTCTGTGATGTCGAGCTTGTCGATTTACCTCTGTGAAGAAGCTCCACCGGCGGAAACTCATAAGGCTTTTCGACAATTTCCTCACTAAGCTGCTCAGAATGTCTTACCTCCTCATCTATCTCAGCATCGACCTGCTCCATTGTCTTTTCAGGCTGTGCGCCTCTTGCGGAAGCACTTGATGAAGTTCCCATTTTGTCAGCTCCGCCTGTTCCCGCGCTGTCATGCTTCGTTCCTGTTCCCGGCGTCTGCTTCTGCAGGTCTTCAAGCACCGTTCTTCCCACGGCATCCGTTTTCTCCTGTCTCTGCCACTGCTCTAAGCCGTCGTCCTCAGGCAGCTCCTGAAGGTGCTCACCATAAGCATAGTCTGAATCAGCACTTTCATTCCTGTATGAAGTCTGCTCCTGTGAGTAATCGGCATAATCATCAACAAGGTCATCGTCAACGGGCTCTTTTCTATAGGCTTCATCAGCATAATCGGCTTCCGTATAAGCTTCATCCGCATAAGCACTGCTGTCATCGCCATGAATATCATGGTACTCTTCCTGCTTATCATATCCTCTTGCAAAAAGACTGTCATCCGCTGCCCGGACAGATTTATCCTTATCTGATACCACAGGTCCTATATCATTGCTCTTAGCTGCCACAGATTTATCCCTTTTACTATGGGAGGACTTAGGAAGATTAAATATGCCGCCTGTACTCTCATCCGAATTTTCATCGGAATCTATCTCTATAATATTCTCGGAATATCTGTCATTCTGAAATACTTCTGCGACATCCGGGCCTGATAGCCTTCCGGCTGCTGAGGTTCTCATATTCTCAGTCTCCGGTTGCTTCGGTCCTAATATATCATTTCTCCTGTTCGTGCCCGGAATCTCAATTGACAGATCGACCCCGCTCACCTTCTGGTCAAAACGTCGACGCTGTCTTTGCTGTTCCTCCTTAAGCTCCCGCTGTTCCTGCCTTATAGCTCTCTTTTTCTCCGATTCCTCCTTATATTCGTTGATATCATCTTTTGCGGTGTTGATAACCTTCCTGCTTCCGTTTGTAAGGCTTCTTATTATCGAGCGCTCTGAGATAATAAGCACGGCTATTATGATAAAAACAATAATTATTATATATGTCCCGACCTTGCCGACAGCAGGTGTCAGGAATGAACAGACGGCACCGCCTACGATACCTCCGCCTTCCTTCAACGGAACCTCAAAATTATAGTAGTCCGACAGCTTTTCTAGCTTTATGTAACCGCCGCCCACCATTTCGATGAATGCACATACGAACATCGCACCAATAAACGCCGTTATGAACTTGACCCTTGCAACTCCGCTGTTCTTTCCCTTTCTAAGCATTATCACCGTACCCACGACAAGCACCACGGGAAATATGTATGCAAATATTCCGAAGGTTCCGAACTGGATTGCCGCAAAAAATGTTCCCGCCTTACCTGCTAATCCAAAGTTACTTATAAACAGGATAAGTGCAACTGCCAGTGCAATAAATAAAGCTGCTTCCGTGAATGCAGCGCTGTTCACCTTTTTCTTTTTTCTCTTTTTGGATGATGAACGCGATGCACTTGTCCTCGTTCCTTTCGATGCTGCCGGCTTTGAAGCCGCTGTCCTCTGCTGTGAGGCTGTTCTCCGAGACTGTGTTGTCCTCTTTTTTTCAGATGATGTATTCCCGGTTGAAGCCATTGTTGTTACCCCATTTCTCTAATTTAATATAAATGTCTTATTCTGATTGCATAAGCTTTTATTATATGACTTTTCATCACTCAATATATTATCATGCGATCAGCTGTTATGTCCCGATAAGCCTGCCTGCTATGGCTACATGACTATCATTGAAGCAAGCATAAAGCCGCCGAGCGCAAGGCAGTACACAGAAAGTATGCGGAAACGGCGTCTTTTAAGTATCTGATTAAGAATAACAAGCCCTATATAACCTGTTATTATGGCAAAAACCGATGCCGATATGTACCATCCTGTATTTCCAACGTCATTTACTCCAAATCTTGCGATGTCAATTATATCCAGTATCACAGCACCTATAAGCGAAGGCACGGCGCACAGAAATGAGAATCTCCATGTAAGCTTCCTGTCAAATCCCAACAACAGGCATGTGGTAATTACCATACCGCATCTTGATAATCCCGGAAGTACCGAAAGTCCCTGAACACCTCCTATCACTACAGCCTCAAAGAAGCCTGCGTCCGATATTCTGACCTCGCCCTTCTTCACTCCGTCCGTGACAAAAAGCATAACGCCTGTCAATATCATAAATATTCCGGGGAAAAAAACCGTATCAGCCGCATAGACCGCAAAGCTTCTGCACCCCAGTCCGACTATACCTGTCGAAACGGTCGCCGCAAGTATCATAAGTGCAAGCTTGACATATATTCCGCTCTCAAGCCTTATTATTCTTGCAACATCCTTCCTGAATGCAAATAATATCACAATTATTGTTGCGAGCTTCAGACACAGGTCAAAAATTATGCTGTCTCCCTCTCCAAATCCAAATACATTCTTTAACATCAACAAATGTCCTGAGCTGCTCACGGGAAGAAATCCCGTGAGTCCATCAATCATTCCACTGACTATAATCTTTAGCGCCTCCAACACAAGCCCTCCACATATTTACACAATTAATATAATTATAGCATTTTTTTACAATGAGGTCAAATTAAACTGAAAGCTCCTTAATCCTGCCCAGTGCCATGTCAAGTCCTCCGACTTCGTCTATAAGTCCCGCCTCAACAGCCTGTCTTCCCACAAGCATTGTCCCCAAATCCTTAGACAACATGCTGGTGTTCATCATCAGCTTTTCAAGGCTTCCCTTTTCCGCCCTGCTGTGCTCCTCAATAAAGCTCACTATTCTGTCCTGTATCATTTTGAAATAGTCATAGGTCTGCGGTGCGCCTATGACCGTTCCGCTCATCCTCACAGGATGAATGAGCATCGTCGCAGTAGGTACAATGAATGAATAATCTGCGGCAACGGCTAACGGCACACCTATTGAATGGCTGTCCCCTATTACAAGCGATACTGTCGGCTTGCTTAGCGACGCAATCATCTCAGCAAGCGCAAGCCCCGCTGATACATCCCCTCCTATTGTATTTATTATTATAAGCGCGCCTTTAATCTTTTTGCTGTCCTCTAT
>CAKSIR010000150.1 GCA_934462775.1 uncultured Ruminiclostridium sp. | reverse complement strand
CGACTTAGGGCGCTGCCCTAAGAACCTGCAAGCCTTTGAAAAGGCTTGACCTAAACTTTATATTTGACTTTTTCGACGCACTTACTCCGCTTGTGAAAACAGGCGGAGTTTTGTTTATTGTTTCTTGCATTTTACCAAAACAGCCCCCTCAGTGTGCAGCCTTGAAAATATCCTTGTACTGCGCTTCGACAAACTCCCAGTTGATGAGATTCAGCCAGTTTTCCGCATAGCCCTTGCGGTTGCAGGTATATTCAAGATAGTATGCGTGCTCCCATACGTCGATAACCAGCAGCGGATAGCCCTCCTGCAAATAGGAAACGTCCTGATTGGAGAACTTCACCAGCCGCAGACAGCCGCATTTCGCAGCAATTAAGGCTGCATAGCCGGAGCCGTAAACCGACGCCGCTGCTTCCGCAAGGCGGTTTTCCATGCCCTCAGCCGAGCCGAAGCAGGTGGAAATGCGGTCGGACATGAAACGGCTGATTACCGTTCCTTTGCGCATGGAGTAGAAATAAAGCTCATGGTTAAGCACTCCGCCTGCGCTCCTGAGCACGGTCTGCCGTATGTCGCGGGGCAGATAATCGCACTCGAAAATAAGCCGCTTCAGCGTCCACGAATGGAATTTCGGGTAGGGCTCAAGCGCCTCGTTCAGCTTGTCAACGTAGGATTTATAGTGGCTGTTGTAGTGAATGTCAACCGTCCGCGCGTCAATGAACGGCTCCAAAGCGTCATAGTCGTAGGGCAGCTCAACAGGTTCAAAGGGATAGTGCTGAATCGTCATAAAAAACCTCCGAAAAGCAAAAAAATTTGTGGACAATATGCAAAAATCGTGCTAAAATGTATATAGGTGCTGCATAATACATAAGCGGCAGAAAATGCGCCAATTCATATCTATGCGGCAGGAAAGGGAAATATTATGACTGAATATGAAATGAAACAGCAAATCTGCGAGGTCGGACACCTTATTTGGCAGCTTGGATTTGTTGCAGCCAACGACGGCAATATCTCTATGAAGGTTGACGACAACACCTTCCTTACAACTCCAACAGGCACAAGCAAGCGTATCCTCACTCCTGAAATGATTATCAAGATGAACGCAGACAACGAGGTTATCGAATGCCCTGAGGGCTACCGTCCTTCATCCGAGTTCAAGATGCACCTGCGCTGCTACAAGGAGCGCCCCGACATAGGCGCCGTTGTTCACGCTCATCCACCGACAGCAACAGGCTTCGCTATCGCACATATTCCGCTTGACGACTACACAATGCCCGAGGCGATTATTTTCCTTGGCTCAGTGCCGATTGCGCCTTACGGAACACCCGGTTCTCAGGAGGTTCCCGACAGCGTTGCACCGTTCCTGACAGAGCATGACACAATCCTGCTTATGAACCACGGCGCGCTTACGGTAGGCAAAGACCTGACTCAGGCGTACTACCGCATGGAAACGCTGGAGCATTTCGCAAAGGTAAGCCTTGTCGCAAGACAGCTTGGCGGCGCAAAGGAGCTGCCGAGAGAGAAAATCGACGAGTGCTGCGAAATTGCAAAGGCATTCCCGATAAGACATCCTGGCTATAAAAAATATTCTCTTTAATAAAAGGTATTGTTATGAAAAAAGTATTGGTTTTTGATTTCGGCGCGTCCTCCGCAAGGGCGATGCTGTGCTGCTATAACGGAAAGCGCATTGTTTCCCACGAGATTCACCGTTTCGCAAACAAGCCCGTTACGGTGCTTGGCAAGCTGTGCTGGGATATTGACAACCTGTTTAAGGAAGTAAAAAAGGCAATATCAAAGGCGGGGGATTTTGACGCGGTTTCCGTTGATACATGGGGAGTTGATTTCGCTCTCATGAACAAAACGGGCGAATTTGTGGAGAAGCCTGTCCACTACCGCGACGAGCGCACAAAGGGCGTTCCCGAAAAGGTGTGGGAGATTATCGGCGAAAAGGAGCTGTACAAGCGCACAGGCATACAGTTTATGCGCTTCAACACCATTTATCAGCTGTACTCGGTGAAAACCGAAGCCCCCGAGCTGTTCGAGCTTGCGGATCATCTGCTGATGATGCCGGACGTAATCTGCAACTACCTTACGGGAGAATTCAAAAACGAATACACTGAAGCGACCACTACTCAGCTTATCAACCCCGTTACAAGGGACTGGGACTGGGAGCTTATCGACAAACTGGGATTTCCGCAGAAGCTTTTCGGCGAGATTATCAAGCCGGGGGACGTTTACGGCTATCTGAGGCCTGAATTCTGCGGAAAGGAAGTGCCGGTTATCGCCGCGCCGAGCCATGATACCGCGTCGGCGGTGGTTGCGATTCCTGCGGAGGAAAAGGACTTCGCCTTTATCAGCTGCGGAACGTGGACCCTGTTCGGTACGGAGCTTGAAGAGGCAATCCCCACCGAGGAGGCAATGGCTTACGGCCTTACCAACGAGGGCGGCTACGGAAATACCACCACCTTCCTCAAAAACATTATGGGAATGTGGCTTATTCAGGAGTGCAAGCGGTACTATCAGGAAAAAGGCGATATGTTCACCTACGACCAGCTTGAGGTATTTGCAAAATCCGCCGTTTCAGTCGGCGCGTTCATCAACCCCAACGCCGAGGATTTTGCCGAACCGGGAAATATGCCCGAAAAAATTCAGAGGTACTGCGAACGTACAGGTCAGCCTGTTCCGAAATCGGTGGGTCAGATACTGCGCGTTATTTATGAAAGCCTGTCCTTCGAGTTTGCAAGAACTCTTAACGGTATCGAGAAAATCACAGGCAAGACATACCCGACCGTCTATATGTTCGGCGGCGGCTCAAAGGACGCGCTGCTCTGCCGGCTTACCGCCAACGCAACGGGCAGAACCGTCTGCGCAGGTCCCAGCGAAGCAACCGCAGAGGGCAACTCAATCAGCGCCCTTATTAAATTAGGCGAAATAGCCGACGTTCCCGCTGCCCGCTCAATCATGAGAAACAGCGGCTGCACAAAGATTTACGAGCCTGACGGCATGGACGACAGGGCGGAAAGACTTGATAAATACATTAGCACAGCAATTTAACCTAATTAAGCCTATAATTTAAGTAAAAATAAATTAAAAAATAATCAAAAACCTATTGACAAGTGCAAAAGCGCCATGTTATAATAACCTTGTTGAAACAAATTCAGTAAATTTTGCGGTAGGATTTGATACGATCTGCCGCTGTAAAGTAAAAAAGTTAATGAAAGAGGTAAATCATGAAGGTAAAAATCATTGGTGAAAAGTCAATCCCGAATATGCCTTGGCAGGATAAGCCGGAGGGATGCAAGGACGTAATCTGGCGCGCTACAAACAACCCGATTATCCCAAGAGATCTGCTTCCGACAAGCAACTCCATCTTCAACAGCGCTGTTGTTCCTTTCAACGGCAAGTTCGCAGGCGTTTTCCGTGTTGACGACAAGGAAAGAAACATGGCTATCCACGCCGGCTTCTCCGACGACGGTATTCACTGGAACATCAACGAAGAAAAGGTTGAATGGATCAACGACGACCCGGAAACAGCAGCCGCTAACCCATGGCAGTACGGCTACGACCCGCGCTGCGTATGGATTGAGGACAGATACTGGATCACATGGTGCAACGCTTACGGCTGGAAGCCGACAATCGGCGTGGGCTGGACAAAGGACTTCAAGGAATTCCACCAGTGTGAAAACGCATTCCTCCCATTCAACAGAAACGGCGTTCTCTTCCCGAGAAAGATCAACGGCAAGTACGTTATGTTCAGCCGTCCTTCCGACTCAGGTCATACACCTTTCGGCGATATGTACCTTTCACAGTCGCCTGACATGAAGTACTGGGGCGAGCACAGACACGTTATGGCTCCTAACAAGGGTTGGGAATCATTAAAGATCGGCGCAGGTCCTATTCCGATTGAAACAAGCGAAGGCTGGCTGATTTTCTATCACGGCGTTCTTCAGAGCTGCAACGGCTATGTTTACAGCTTCTCCGCTGCAATCCTCGACATCGACAAGCCTTGGGTTGTTAAGTACAGATGCGCTGAATACCTCATCAACCCACGCGAATACTACGAGTGCGTTGGCGACGTTCAGAACGTTACTTTCCCATGCGCAACTCTTTGCGACGCTGACACCGGCAGAATCGCTATCTACTACGGCTGCGCTGACACCTGCGTAAGCATGGCGTTCACAACGGTTGACGATGTTGTTGACTACGTTAAGTCACACAGCTCTATCTGATTAAGCAGCAATCTTATCTAATCTTCATACAATGAAAAAAGCCACTCGTTATGGGTGGCTTTTTTCATCAAGGCTGCGTCTGGAGGCGATACCGGGCTTCGCCCGGACTGTAATGTAAAACTTGGATTGCTGAAAGGGAGCGGTTGCTCCCTTTTTTGATTTTGGCTGTTTTTAGTTTAGCACTCGGTGGGAAAGGGGGCTGCTCGCCCCCTTGATA
>CAKSIR010000149.1 GCA_934462775.1 uncultured Ruminiclostridium sp. | reverse complement strand
TGAGCGCGGCGCAGCCCCTCGCGGCGCATGAGCGAGTGCCTTTCTTCCCCTATTCTTTGGGCAAGCAAAGAATAGGGCGAGGGGTTTATTGCTCCCTTATAATCTAATCCAACTCTATCAAGGGGGCGAGCAGCCCCCTTTCTCACCGAGTACATAACTACAACCAAAAAAGCCCATGCGGCAATTGAGCACAACAAAAAAATCCCGCCGTTACACCAACGGCGGAATTTCATAAACGCATTAAAAGGCGGAATTGCCTCCAGGCGCAGCCTGGCAGCCTTGGGGTTGACAATTGGGCAAATGTAGAGTAAAATTATAATGTATCGTTATGACCAACTTAATAGGAGAAACCAAAATGTCCATTGTATCAGCGTCCATACTAAATTCCGACCTCGCAAACCTTGCCGCAATGGCGAAAAAAGCGGAAAGCGCAGGCTGCGACTGGCTGCACTTCGATGTAATGGACGGCAGCTTCGTACCGCCGATTTCCTACGGCGCGTCAGTGCAGGGGGCGGTAAAGCCTTACTGGAAAGGCATAATGGACACGCACCTGATGGTGGCTGACCCGCTGTCGCAGATTGAGCAGTTCGCGCGGTGCGGCTCGGATATAATCACCTTTCACGCTGAAAGCAATTCGGACATCGGCGCAGTTATCGACAAAATCCACTCCTACGGAATCAAGGCGGGGCTTGCAATAAAGCCGAAAACACCTGCGGAGGCTGTTTTCCCTTACCTTGAAAGAGTAGAAATGGTGCTTGTGATGACCGTTGAGCCGGGATACGGAGGACAGAGCTTTATCAGCTCCACAACGGACAAAATTAAGGCTGTCCGCGCAAAAACCGACGCGTATATACAGGTGGACGGCGGAATTAACGCCGAAACCGCTAAGCTTTGCAGAAACGCAGGCGCAAACGTACTGGTTGCGGGAACTTACCTTTTCCGCGCGGCAGACATGAAGGCTGCGGCAGACAGCCTGAGGGAAGAATAACTATGAACACCTTTATAAATATACTCACCACCGCGCTTATCTCCATTTTCATTCAGAACTCAATTTTCGAGCGCGCCCTCGGTTCAAACGTGCTGCTGTACGCGGCTCGCAAAAAGGAACACCTGCTCGGCTTCGCGGCAGGAATCACCTATATAACCGCCCTTGCGGCAATCCCCGTCTACTTCCTCGACCGCCTGTTCGCAGGCTTTGAGTATTACAGTATAATCATGCCGTTTATGTATATACTTGCAGTAGGCATAATTTACTGCGTGACGCTTATTGCAATATGGCGGTTTTTCCCAAAGCTTTTCAGCAAAATCAAGAAATACGTTCACCTCTCGGTTTTCAACTGCTCGGTGCTTGGGGCGCTTTTCCTTGCGTCGCAGTACGGCAGCGATTTAGGCTCATACATAGGCTACGGCATCGGCACGGGAATAGGCTTCCTTTTGGCGGCATATCTGCTTTACATTGCGGCGGACAGGCTCAACTCCGAGCTTGTGCCTGCCTGCTTCAGGGGAATGCCGGTAATGATAGTCTATGTGGGCATTCTCTCATTGGCATTCTACGCATTTATGGGTTACACAACAGCAATCTGATATAGATGGGACGGCAGATATGAGCAGAAACAGATACGGCAGAAAAGTAAAACGCACGCACAGCCTTTACAGAAGAAGAAAATCCACTCTCCGCAAAACCCTTGAGGCAGTGGGAACGGTTGTTCTTATAGGCGGACTGGGCTTTCTGGGCTACGCGGCGGCGCCTCCGGTCATTGATTTTTTCAAGAACGGCATGGGCGCGGCTGAAACAGGCTCCCTTGAATGGAAGCCCGAGGACATCACAACAACCGAGGACGCAGCCTTAACCACAGCGCCCTCCGAGGATACGACCACCACCGCCGAGCCTGCCGCGGAGGAGCCTGCCGCCTTTAACGCGACGCTTGCTCCCGATACGGCGCTGGACAGCTCCGCGGCTCTTGCAGCCTTTATGAACAGCGCGAAAAAGAGCGGCTACAACTACGTTGTGCTTGAAATGAAAAACTCGTCGGGCTATGTGCGCTACAAGTCAAATCTTGATAAAATCAAGGATACGGACGTTGTTACGGGAACAATGACCCTTGCGGAAATCAACGCTATTTCCGACAGCGCAGACATGAAGATTATCGCACGAATATCCACCGTCAAGGACAGCGTCGGACCTAAGGTGATAACCGACGGCGCCGTGCGCTTTGCGGACGACAGCTACGCATGGCTGGACGGACGGGTTGAAAACGGCGGCAAGCAGTGGCTTGACCCGTTCAGAGAGCCGACCTCCGCATACCTTAACTCAATCGTCACCGAGCTTTGCAGAGCGGGAATAACCGACATAATTCTCGAGAACACCTATTTCCCAGAATACAACAACTACGACGTTACGATTCTTGACAAGGCTTTCTTTGCCAACGACAGGTACAAGGCGCTGTCCGCCCTGATCACAGGCGCGGAGGAATCCGCCGAAAAATCGGGCGGCAAGGTTTACGCAAGGGCGAGCCTTTCCGACCTGCTGATGAGCTACGGCGGCTATACAGGCACTGCCGAGTTCATTGCGGACGCAGGCTTCCCTGCCGACATTCCCGTTGTGCTTGAGTTTTCCAAGTCGGATTTCGGCGCGGAGCTTAAAACGGGCGACAGCTCCAGCGTTAAGTTGCCAAGCGAGGCGGGACAGCTTGTAAAAACCCTCTACACCCAGGCAAAGCGCTACACCAGAAACCTTGAAATAATTCCGCTTATTAACTCAAAGGGCTTCTCTGCAAAGGAAATCGAAAGCATAAAGTCGGTTCTTGCCGAGCTTAAATATGAAAATTACATGATAAGCTAAAATTTTCTTGCAATTTCAGCCGAAACACGCTATAATAGTATTTATAGAAAAAACAAGGAGAACATAAATGACTACTTTAGAATTATTACAAGCTACCGCAACCGACCCAAGCGCTTCAGAGGGCGGAATCATGAGCATTCTTACCGCGCTTATTCCGCTGGCGCTGATTATCGTTGTTTTCTACTTCCTGCTTATCAGACCTGAAAAGAAGCGCTCCAAGCAGATGAAGGAAATGCTTGACAACTTACAGATTGCCGACGAGGTCGTTACAACAGGCGGAATTATCGGCAGAGTTCTCAGCATCAAGGAGGACACCGTGCTTATCGAAACAGGCTCGGACAGAACAAAGCTCCGTATTCTTCGCTCCTCAATCGCAGAAAACAGAACCGTTCACGAAAACGTTGAATCTGCCGCAGTCAAGCCAAACAAAGCAAAGAAAACCGAAGAAGCTCCAAAGGCTGAAGAAAAAACAGAAGAAAATAAGTAAACAGAAAGCCTCACATTACTATGTGGGGTTATTTTGTTATGGCGTCTGCAATATAATCTACAAAGTATTCCTTAACGGGAGGAAACATGAACTACAACCCCATGGTAAAAAGCCCTGCCACCATACAGGCGCAGATTGACAAGCTCGTTGAAAGAGGCTGCATAATAGAGGACATGAAAGAGGCGAAAAGGACCCTGACCAACATAAACTACTACCGCCTTGCCTACTACTTCGCCCTCTTTCTCGAGGATAAGCACCACTACCGCCAAGGAACAAGCTTTGAGAAAATAATGCGCATTTACGACTTCGACCGTATGCTTCGTTCGCTGCTGCTGAGCGTTCTTGAGGAAATCGAAATCACCATGCGCGCGGTAATCAGCAACTTCCACGCCATGAAATACGGCGCGCTGGGCTACCTCAATCCCTCCAGCTTCGACTTCCACCACAAGCATCAGCCGTTCCTTACCAAAATCGACCGCATGATCGAAAGCAACACCGACGAGGACCTTGTCGCCCACCACCTGACCAAATACGGCGGCGCGTTCCCGCTGTGGGTTATCATGGAGCTTTTCAGCTTCGGCACGCTGAACTGCTTTTATTCGGATATGCATCCGCAGGACAAAAAGGAAATCGCCGAAACCAACTTCGGTATCAGCAGCAAGTATCTGGAAAACTGGCTGCAATGCCTGTCCGACCTGCGCAACCACTGCGCCCACTACAACAGGCTTTACGGCAACGGCTTCAGCGACAGTCCGCGCACTCCCGCCGACTATGACGGCGCGCTCGGCAACACTCTTTTCGACTACGTTATTATCATGAAACGGCTTTACAAGCGCCCCGAAAGCTGGGAAAGCAACTTCCTGTCGGAGCTGAGGGAGCTGTTTAACAGGTACGAAAAGGACATTGACCTGCTGCAAATCGGGTTCAGTGAGGGCTGGGAAACAGCCCTCAAGGCGCAGCCCCAGACTGCGTCTGGAGGCAATACCGAGCTGCGCTCGGACTATAATTAAACACTTTGTTTGCTGGGCTGCGCCCAGTGGCAATACTGGGCTTCGCCCAGACCGTATAATTTATATGTTGGTTGAAAAAGGGGCTGCTCGCCCCCTTAATTACGTTAGTGGGGATTTCGAACAAGTTCTAAACCCCTCGTCCCATTCTTTGCTTGCCCAAAGAATGGGAGAAGAAAGGCACTCGCTCAGGCGCCGCGAGGGGCTG
>CAKSIR010000148.1 GCA_934462775.1 uncultured Ruminiclostridium sp. | reverse complement strand
AAAATCCCGCCGTTACACCAACGGCGGAATTTCATAAACGCATTAAAAGGCGGAATTGCCTCAAGGCGCAGCCTTGCGGGTGCAACCGGTTCAAGGCGCCGCCTTGCCGATCAGCCACAGTGCGCAGCCTTGCACCGCCATTATAACAGGAATCCCTATCATAAACTTCGCGTGCTTCGTCTTGTGGCGAATAAGCTGCATGGTTACATACATTGCCGCCGAGCCGCCCAGCGCTGACAAAGTCAGCAGAGCCGCTTCGGGCGTGCGGTGCTTCGGAGCTTTCTTTGCGGCGATTTTGTCGTAAACCGTCACAATTACCGAAATCGCCGAGATTATCCCCCAGTAAATCAGCGCAATTTTCTGCGCGTCCGTCATTTTATTCCCCTTTTGATAAAGCTGTAAATTGCGCGGAACTCGCTTGGGACAATGCAGTACTTCTTGTTGCCAAGCTCGACCGCCGTCCTCAGGCTTTCAAGGTCAATCCAGAACAGCTCGTCAATTTCGCTCTCATCACATTTCAGCGCGTCAAGCGGAACATTGGCGTCAAGCAGATAAACAACGTTATATTCGCGGTTAAACAGGTTTTTTTCCTTTGTAATAACCGTCTGCTGCATGAAGCAATGCAGCTCGCCCGCCGTAACTGTCAGCCCGATTTCCTCTTTCAGCTCCCGCACTGCCGCGTCGGTGAAGTCCTCCCCCGCGTCAACGTGACCTGTGCAGCTTGCGTCAATACAGCCGGGAAAGCTGTCCTTGTTCATGGAGCGGCGCTGCATAAGCACCTTTTCGCCGCGTATTATCCAGATATGCACCGACCTGTGCCATGCGCCCGCTGCGTGAGCGTCGCTGCGTGAAATCAGCTTGCCGGTAGGCTGCCCGAAATCGTCCAGCTCGTCAAACAGCTCCACGTCCTTGCTCAGACATACAAGCTGCACCTTGCCGTCGACGCGCCTTGCCTTTTCCCTGAAGCCAAGCCTGCTGTAAAACTCGATACAGCGCTTGTTTTCAAGGGGCGTGTCAATATTATATTCCCTGTTGGGGTATTCCTTTTCAAAAAGTTTAAACGCGTCAGTGCCTACGGATTTACCCTGATACTCGGGAATAACCGCAAAGGTTCCTATGTAGGTGGAGTTTTTGTTTGGGAACGCGGTAATTACGCCCACTGCCCTTCCGTCTGCGCAAATCAGCTTGACAATTCCGTTTTTCATACTGTCAACAAAGCTTTGCGCCGTGCGGCCGTAGCCGGGGCACTCGCCGAATTTCTCATAGTCCGCACGGAATGCAGCGTTGCAAATCTGAATCATTATTCCTGTATCGGCATTTTCGACGGTTTTAAGCTCAATCTTCATTTTACTCTCCGTTTTTTAACAGCAGCTTTATACTTTTTGTAAATCGCCGCCCGCTTAATTGTTCATAGCCATATTAAAACGTGAACAACCGATAACGGTGTCACATTTTGTCCTTTTTATTATAGCATTTTTTAAAATATATTTCAACACAAATAATATAAAATCAGCAAATATTACAACGATTTGCGTTGACATTGGGGTACAGACGTGTTAAAATTGGGTTATCAAAATTAAGGAGAAATGTATGATTATCAAGAAAATAACCGCGGCGGTTCTTGCGGCGGCAATTCTGCTGTCGGCGACAGCCTGCGGCACAGCCGACCCGCAGCAGACAACGGCTGCTCCCGAAACAACCACAGCAGCGGAGGAATCCTCCTCAGCCGCAGCCGAATCGGAGGAAACAACCGCCGAAACCGCGGCGGAAGAGTCTGTTTCGCAGACGGAAGCCCTTTCGGAAGCGGAATCTACCTCTGCCGATACAGCCGAGTCTGTTACAACGGCTGAAACCACTGCCGAAACAACGGCGGCAACCACCGAAACAACAACTGCGGCAGCTACCGAAGCAACAACTGCGGCAGCTACCGAAGCAACAACTGCGGCAACTACTGCAAAAACCACCGAGGCAACCACTGCCGCCGAAACCGCAGGTTCCTCCCACAAGCTTTCCAATCCTGACGCAGACGCGGTAACTCAAAAGGTTTACGACTACCTCTGCGACAATTTCGGCAAGACAATGCTCTCATGCCAGCAGGAAAGCACATGGATGGGCTCCCCCGACTATGAAATGGACTACATAGAGGAAACAACCGGCAAGCTGCCTGCAATGCGCGGACTTGACTTTATGAACGGCGATTTTGACGGCGTTGTAAAGCGCTCCAAGGAATGGTGGGCAAAGGGCGGACTGGTAACAATCTGCTGGCACACCGGAGTAAACGGAAAGGGCTATCAGGAAAGCCTTGGGGACGACCCTGACTTTGACAAGCTTTTAACAAAGGGAACAGACGAATACAACGCCATGATCGCCAACTGGGACAAGGCTGCAAAGGCGCTCACCGAGCTTAAGGACGCAGGAATCCCTGTGCTGTGGCGTCCGTTCCACGAATTTGACGGACAGTGGTTCTGGTGGGGCAAGGACGGCGGCGAAAGCTTTGTAAAGCTGTGGCGCATGATGTACGATTACTTCACGGACGAATACGGTCTTACAAACCTTATCTGGGTGCTTGGCTATGACGGAAACGTAAAGAACGGCTGGTATGTCGGGGACGATTACTGCGACATTATCGGCGCCGACACCTACGACAATTCCACCAACTCAAAGGCGTGGAAACGCCTGCTCAAAGTAAGCAGCGCAGGCAAACCGATGACGTTCCACGAATGCGGCAACGTTCCGAGCGTTGAAGCCTTTGAAAAGGACGGCTGCATCTGGTCATGGTTCATGATCTGGCACACCGACTATATTAAGGGCAACGACAAGGAAAACCTGAAAAACGTTTATAACAGCGACCTTGTAATAACTCTTGACGAGCTGCCCTCCTTTAGCTAATAAGTTAATATTCTTATAAATGTTAATATTGTAATGTAAACGGCATTTGTTTTCATGGCTAAAAATACCAAAAAGCAAATGCCGTTTTTATATTTATTCACGGCAATGGCTTATTTACAATAACGCCATAATATGTTATACTTATTAAAACAGCTTTATTCGGAAAGGATCGACATGAAAGACATTGCACTTGTTATTTTAGCCGCAGGGATAGGTTCGCGCTACGGTCAGCGCATAAAGCAGCTTGAACCGGTCGGACCAAACGGCGAGCTTTTAATGGACTACTCAATATACGATGCTATGGCGGCAGGCTTTACAAAGGTTGTTTTCATAATCCGCAGGGACATCGAGCAGCTTGTAAGGGACGCAATCGGCGACCGCATTTCCAAGCATATAAAGGTTGAATACGTTTTTCAGAGCAAGGAGGACCTCCCCGTAAGAAAGGAGCTTGCCGAAACAAGGGTCAAGCCGTGGGGAACGAGCCAGGCTATTCTCTGCGCAAGGGACGCGGTTGACGGTCCTTTTGCGGTAATAAACGCAGACGACTATTACGGAACGGACTCCTACAAGGTGCTTTACGAATACCTTAAAAACGCGGACAACAGCGGCAGAAAGCCCTGCGAATTTTCCCTTGTGGGATTCCGCCTGAAAAACACCCTGAGCGACAACGGAACCGTCACCAGAGGCATTTGCTCTGACGACAAGGGCTGCCTTACAAAGCTCCACGAAACCAAGCAGATCAAGCGCTGCGAGGACGGCGTTATCCGCGGAATCTACGGCGGCGAGGAGCTTGAAATCGACGAAAATTCCAGCGTTTCAATGAATATGTGGGGATTTACAAGGGAGTGCTTTGACATTCTGTCGGAGCAGTTTGTGGAATTTCTGAACAATGTTGACAAGGAAAACAACACTGACGAGTTCCTGCTCCCTATTTCCGTCGATGAAATGATAAGGAAAAACGCCGCAGAGATAAAGCTGCTGACAACGGACAGCAAGTGGTTCGGCGTGACTTACGTTCAGGACAAGCCGCTGGTCGAGCAGAGCGTGCTGAAATGCATTGAGGACGGCGTTTATCCGAACAGGCTGTGGGGTTGAAATGGGCAGAATAATTGTTCTTGAGGGATTGGACGGCTGCGGAAAATCCACTCAATTTGATTTGATAAAGGCGGAAAACCCCGATTTTGTCTGCGTTTCCTTCCCCAATTACGCAGACGACAGCGGCAAAATCGTTTCACGCTATCTTGCAGGCGAATTTAAGGAGGAGGACCCTCTTATAAGCGCCTTTTCCGCAAGCTCGTTCTATTCAATCGACCGCTATATAAGCTACAAAACCGCATGGGAAAAGGACTACAAGGCAGGCAAAACCATTTTCGCCGCCAGATACACCACCTCCAACGTCATTTACCAGATGGCAAAGCTGGACAAATCGCAGTGGGAGAAATACAGGGCGTGGCTTTGGGACTACGAGTACGAAAAGCTTGGTATTCCAAAACCCGACAAGGTGATATACCTTGACGTTCCCCTTGAAATTTCACAAAAGCTGCTGACCAAGCGCTATGAAGCGGACGGCGGCAAAAAGGACGTCCACGAGGCCAACCTTGAATTTATGAAGCGATGCAGCCTTGCGGCGCATTACGCTGCGGAAATGGACAGTCCGAGATGGGAAGTTATCGACTGCACCCAAAACGGCGAAATGCGTTCGATTGAGGACATACGCCGTGAAATCGCGGAACATATAAAGTAAGCGTTCGACGAGCGCTGAAATTGTTTACAATAAATTGGGCGGTCTGCTAT
>CAKSIR010000147.1 GCA_934462775.1 uncultured Ruminiclostridium sp. | reverse complement strand
ATGCGCCGCGAGGGGCTGTTCCGCGCTTCGGACAGGTAAAAATGCTTGCGCATTTTTAACTTGCGCGGAAGAACGGGAGTAATGCACAAACGTCATTTTTCGCCGCTCCGCTTGTGGAAGTGGCTCACCGACAAGCAAAAGGCGAACATTTCAGTCAGTATGATAATCGAGGACGTTGGCAACTGAGCACCGGTGTTGGTTTAAATTATAATGTCCTTGCTCACGTTTGTGAAAGGCATTATATAATTACAACCAAGTCGCTTGTTAGTGAAACTTTGCAATTACATAAACATATATAAGATTCTTCACAACATAGTAGGCATAAGCCATTCCTCACATAAACACTATCCTTCTAATAAAACTGGCGACAAGCACCGCCGCGCGAGTTCTGCGAAACTGCCGCAGGCAGTTTTGGCAGCTTGTTTGAGCGCGGCGCAGCCCCTCGCGGCGCCTGAGCGAGTGCCTTTCTTCCCCTATTCTTTGGGCAAGCAAAGAATAGGGCGAGGGGTTTATTGCTCCCTTTCAGTCTAATCCAACATTTTCAAGGGGGCGAGTAGCCCCCTTACCGAACAACATAAAAATCACAGTCCGAGCGAAGCTCGGAACAGCCTCAAGGCGCAGCCTTGTGTTAAGTAACAACTGTTTCTTAATTTTGCAAAACTTTTTGTAAGTATAACCAAAAATTAAAGCATAGCTAAAAAAATATATTGACTTTTGAGCAAAGTTGGTGTAGAATACAATGCGAGTTTTAACTCAATATTAAAAAAAAGGGGAGCTTTTTTATGAAAAAGACACTCAAAATCACAATGGCAATCGTAATGACATTTGTTATGATGATTGCAGTATCCGCTTGTGGTGGGCTGGATATGAAGAAAATCAGCGGCGAATGGACAATGACATCAATGGACGGCATGACTCCTGAGGAATATGCTGCTGCTTACGGTGTAGACGTTGTAATGGCACGCTCGAACATGACAGTTGCAAGCGACAAGGTTACAATCGCAAACGCTAACGGTTCAACAGAATTCAAAATCACAGTAAAGGCAAACGGCTTCGAGGTTCTTAAGCCTGCCGACAACTCCGTTTATATGTCCGTAACCTACGACGCAAGCGCAGATACACTGAGCTACAAGGTATCCGACGGCACAAACGAGCACACTCTCATTTACGGCAGAGGAACATCTGATTTAACAGTTGCTGCCGCTGACGATGCAGCTGCTGACGGCGATGCTGCTGCCGATGAAGAAGTAGTAGATGACGGCGCAATCAATGAAGAAGAATACTACGAAGACGGCGCTGAAGAAGAATACACTGAAGAATAATCCTTTTCATCAATATTTTCACCAATAACAGAAAGCCTCTGCATTAAGCGGAGGCTTTCTTCTTATTTATATAAATCCGTCATGGCGGAAACGCTTATTGAAGCGCAGGCAGTCCCAACGCCTGAAGCGTGTTGGTCATCCATGGGTGAATGTTCAGACTACCGTATTCGGTATCCCGTCCGTTGTTGGTAACTGTGAGAATTCTCAGCATATAGTAGTTGTCGTTATCCTGCTCGAACATGAGGTGTCTGTTTGCCTTTTCACTGTCCTTTTCGAGAGCGGCAAGGAGCGAGTCCATGTCAATGCGCTTTTCGGCGTAATTGATGTATTCTGTTTCTTCGCCCGAAAGACGAACGCTCTCTACGATATATTCGGCGTTGGGGGATATTTTGAACCTGCTCTTCATAACAGCCATAAACCACTGCGGAGTTGAAATTCTGTCGATAATTTGATTGTACAGGCTGTCGCTTACATAGTAGGAGCGCGAAACGAGGCTGCCGTTCTTCGTGTAGTAGGAAACTCCGAACGAGTTGCCGGTATTGCCCGTTTCACTGTAATCTGACTTGCACACAATGTTGTGCAGCTCGATGGCGGTTTCTACTGCGTAAGGGTCGGAGGTGCTTACATAAGCGAACTCCCAGCTGCTGACGCTGTTCACATAGGATGTGCCGATTGTAAAGTAGACATTCGTCACATCGTCCTGCGCAGGTACATAGTATTTCTGTCCCATGCCGTCCGACAGGCAAAGGCAGGAGGTAATTCCGAAGCAGACCGCCAATGTTCCTGCCCATTTTGCAAGGGTAAGGTGGAACTTGCGGAAGTTTCTGCCGCCGATAAGCTCCATGATTATATAGAGGATAAAGGTGGAGATTATCGCGCCGACCGCCCACGGGACTGCGTCAATCGGGGAGGGAGCGTAGCTGTAATAGTTAATGGTTGAGCCGAAGCCCTTAATGCAGCGCCATACCTCGAAGAACAGCGGCATTGTAATCGCCAGCATGACAATGCCGGGGATAATCAGGTTCATTCCCTTATAAACGTAGGACATTCCCACGCGGCGGTTAAGTCTGCGCTTAATCAGGAAATAAGACGCGGCAATGAGCAGCACCGTGATTATTGCGGGGACAACATAGTAAAAACGCCCGAAAACAGCTGCGTTTATAATCATTCCGAGAGGGGAAGTGTTGCCGATGTCCGCAAGATAAGTGTCGGAGGCAAAGTCGGAGCCGTAAAAGCAGTTGCCCACAATAAACGCGCCAAGACCGTGAATAACCGGCACTGCAATGTTAAGCAGAACGGGGTAAATTACCGACTCGGCAATCCGTCCGCAGAACGATATTGTAAGCAGTGTAAAGGAAATCTGCATTGCGCAGGAAAGCAGCCCGATACACATACAGTTTGTAATATCGCTGTAAGTTTTTTGCATCAGCTCGGATGAAAAATTGTACGCCTGCGGCATGGTATATATGATAACAAGCCCGATTAACACCGCTGCGATATGGGGCAGAATGCTTGTTGAAAATACCGCAAGCAGGTCGCCGCAAAATCTGGTGTTGTGGTTAATTGGCAGCGAGTAGTCCATATCCACCACATTTTTGTTGTACAGGTATCTGAACGCCCTCAGGGTCGTCACCAAGGTAAAGATGAAAAGCCCGATAAGGCAGATTACGCAGATTACAGCGGCAGCGAACACAATGCCCTTTGAGAAATTGTATTCTGCAAGAAGCCTTGTAAGCTGCTCGGTGTAGCCGTCCACAGTGGCGTATGAGTAATAGGCGTTTTGCGCCAAGAAGTAGAAGCGGTACGCCATTCCCACAGTCGGGTAGGACAGCAGCGCGAAAATGCAGTTCATAATGAACAGCGGCCGCAGATAGCGGAGCTTATACAGGAAATACGGCTTAAAGTTGTAGAAAGCCTTACTTGCCGAGTTTTGAGCTGTCATAGCCTAATCCCTCCATTTCATATATAAATATTTCCTCCAGCGAAAGGGGAACTTCATCGTAGAATTTCGGCTGGAACTGCTCAAGCTGAGCCTTTACCGTTTCGCGGCCGCCCCGCGCAATAAGGTGGACAACGCTGCCGCTTGTTTCAACGTGGAGAATGTCAAAGCCGCTCAGGTTTTCCTTTGCAAAGGGCTTTTCAAAGGCGGTCTGAATCTTGAAAACGCTGCCTTTAACGCTGTCAAGCTCTCGGTCGAAAACTACCTTTCCGTCGTGGAGCAGTCCCACTCTGTCGCAGAATTCGTCGATTTCGTTCAGGTTGTGGGAGCTGAAAATTACGGTCAGGTTATTGTCCATCATTGCGTCAATCAGCATTTGCTTTACGATAATGCGCATTGTGGGGTCCAGTCCGTCAAACGCCTCGTCAAGGAACAGGTAAGGGGTTTTGCAGGCAATTCCGCAGATAACCGCCGCCTGTCGCTTCATGCCCTTTGAAAAGGTGTTCAGCCGCTTGTCAAGGGGCAGCCTCACCACGCCGTACAGCTTTTCCCAAAGCTCCTCGGAAAAATTGTGGTAGAACCGCTTGTAGTAGCGCTTCATCTCGGTCAGGGTCATTGGATTGAACTGCACTGTTTCGTCGTCGATGAAGAAAACCCTTTCCTTAACGGGCGCGTTTTCGTAGACGTTTTCGCCGTCTATCAGCACTTCGCCCGAATCGGGGCGGTAAATGCCCGACAAAAGCCTTAGCAGCGTGGACTTTCCCGCGCCGTTCGAGCCAAGCAGACCGTAAGCGCAGCCCTCGGGAATTTCCAACGAAATTCCGTCAAACGCCTTTTTTTCATCAAAACGCAGCACCGCGTTTTTTACCTCAATCATGTTTTTCCTCCCTTTCCTCGTTCCATATTTTCTCGGCGAAAGCCTTGATCTCGTCTAAATCCGCTCCCGCTCTGTACGCGGACAGAATTCCGCTCTCCGCCTGCTTCAGCGCCTTTTCCTTTATAGCGGCGGCAGCGGCTTTTTCTCCCGAAACATAGCTTCCCTTTGCGGGAATTGAGTAAATGAAGCCCGCCTGCTCCAGCATTGCGTAGGATTTCTGCACGGTGTTTGGGTTTATGCCGAACTGCTTTGCGACTCCCCTTACCGCAGGCAGCTTTTCATCAGCTGCAAGCTCGCCCCCTGCAATCAGCCCTGCAATGCCGTTGTAAAGCTGCTCATAAATTGGAGTTTTGCCCTCAAGGCGAATATTTAGCATAACGACCTCCTTTCGATGTGTATTATCTGTGTTATTTGTGTTAGTACAGTTATTATAGCACGGTGGTGGGGGGAATGTCAATACTTTTTTGCTCAGGCGCCCCAGACTGCGTCTGGAGGCTGTTCTCGGGCTGCGCCCGAGGGCTATAATTTAAAACTGGTTTGAAAAGGGGGCTACTCGCCCCCTTGGCGAGGTGTTCATGCGCCGCACTGGCTTTTTGTTGTGATTTTTATGTTGTTTGGTAAGGGGGCTACTCGCCCCCTTGAAAAAGTTTTGTTAAATTTCAGCCGAGCAATGAACCCCTCGCCCTATTCTTTGCTTGCCCAAAGAATAGGGGAAGAAAGGCACTCGCTCAGGCGCCGCGAGTGGCT
>CAKSIR010000146.1 GCA_934462775.1 uncultured Ruminiclostridium sp. | reverse complement strand
CCCATCGTCCTATGACGGTGGGGCTTTTTTTACAGTATATTCAGTAAGTCGGGCGACTGCTTGTCGCGGTACAGCTCGATAAGCCGTCTTGCAACGTCGCACTCGGTCAGCAGCTCATCGTCCTCCGCAGCGGCAAGAGCCTGTATTTTCACCATGACCGCCGTTATTTCAAGCAGATGCTCCTTGTCGGTTACGAAAATGTGCTTGGACATGAAATCCTGCCAATTGTTATCGGCGGTTTCTGCCGCAATTTTCGCACCCTTCAAATCTCCCGCCGAAAATTTATCCTCGGCAAGATACAGCGCGTTCACCACCTTTTCCGAGGTGTTCTCTATATAAATGCAGCTTCCCACTCCGACTATCAGCAGCATAAAAATAATGCACACGCATAAAATTACCCGTTTCATTTAGCCTTTCCCTCCTTTATATCGTAATTTTTCAGCACCAGCTTGTACTTGCCGCAGCTGTCGCAGCTCATCATGAAAATCCGCGAAAGCTCGGTTTTGTTTTCGGCGATTATTTTGTCCACCCACCCTCTGCCGATTCCGATTTCCTTAAGTCCGTCCGTATCGATTTCGCCGTCCTTGATTATTACCGACGGCGGGTTAAGCCCGTCCGCCTGCTTTTCGTAGAAGTTTATCTTGCCCGTTGTTTCAACAATGGCGTACTGCACCTGACTGATGTCGAAAATGTCATGCTCGCGCATTGCCTCGGTTATGTCGTCAATGGTGTAGCGCAGGCTTTTCAGCTGAAGCTGGTCGATTTCGCCGTCCCTGATGATTATTTTGGGGCTGCCTGTGACAAGGGTGCGTATTCCGGTGTTTTTCAGCATTATTCCCGACATGAAAACGTCAAGGCATACGATCATTAAAATCGGCAGAACCCCCATTATCATCGGCATTGACGGATCCTCCAGAGAAAGGGTTGCAATATTTGAAACCAGTATTGTGGTGACAAGCTCGGAGGGCTGTAATTCGCCAAGCTGCTTTTTGCCCATTAAGCGCAGGGCAAAAACAACCAGCAGATACAAAATAACCGAGCGAACTATAATAATCAGCATAAAATCAATCCTTGTTTTTTCATTATTTTGCGCCTCATGTATTAAAATATGCCGAAAGGACAAAATAATGACAAAATCGACAGCAAACGAAAGGAGATTTTATGGGAAATCTTGCAGCGGATCTTGAAAACAACACTATAAATATAAAGACACTTATGGACGGCTCGTCTGACCTTACGATGAAATTCGCAAAAGCAGGCGGACGGAAAATCTGCATTGTGTTCTGCGAGGGATTGGCAAGCACGGGAACAATGGCGGACCTTATCTACCGACCGCTGAACAGTATCGGCAACGAAAAGGAAATACCGTTTAAACGGCTGGTGGAAATGGTGCGGGACGAGCTTCTGCTTGCAGGCGAGCAGGTGCAGATAGACGACTACGAGCAGCTTGCCCAAAGGATAATGTCGGGGTTTGTGGTTATTCTTATAGACGGTCTTGACTGCGGAATAGGCGTGGGCGTTCAGGGCTATCAGGCGCGGGGCATTGAAGAACCCAGCACCCACATAAATCTCCGCGGTTCGCGGGAGGGCTTTGTGGAGGTAATCCGTACCAACATTTCCATGGTACGCAGGCGAATGAAAACTACCGACCTTGTGTTCAATATACGCACAATCGGCGGCCGCAGCAATACCGATATTTGCATTTGCTACCTTAAGGATAAGGTTGACAGGACGCTGCTTGAAGAGGTGCAGAAAAGGCTTGACGGAATTCAGCTGAATACCATACTTGAAAGCGGCTATATTCAGCCCTTTCTCGAACGAAAGGGGGATATTCTTTTTTCCGAGGTAGGCGTTACCGAGCGTCCCGACACCTTTGCTGCAAAGCTGTATGACGGCAGAGTGGGGATATTGGTTGACGGAACGCCGTTTGCGCTGTTCGTTCCGCATTTGTTTGTGGAGAATTTCGCAACGCTGGACGACTACACAGGCAAGCCGCTGCCTGCCACTATTTTCAGGCTGCTGCGGTATTTTGCTTTTTTCTGCTCGGTGCTGCTGCCGGGATTTTATGTTGCACTGGCGGACTTCAATCCGGAGCTGTTCCCGAACAGCCTGCTCCTCAATCTCACGGCTTCGATTCAGAAAACGCCCTATCCGCTTCTTGTGGAGTGCCTTATCATTCACATTTTCTATGAGATAATGCGCGAGGCGGGACTGCGGCTGCCCCAGAATATCGGTCACGCGGTAAGCGTTGTGGGAGGACTTGTTATCGGCGACATTGTGGTTTCGGCGGGACTTGTGGGAGCGCCTTTGCTGCTGATTGTGGCAATTTCGGCGATCACCTGCTTTGTTGTGCCGGATCTTTACGAAAGCATTGTCGTTATGCGGTTTGCGTTCATTCTCGCGGGAGGAATGTGGGGGATTTTCGGACTGACCGTTGTGGGAATGTTCTTTATGATAAAGCTCTGCTCTATGTCGTCCTACGGAATACCGCACCTTGCGCCTGTTGCGCCCTTTACCTTCAAGGCAATGCGCGATGTATTCATTCATACAGGCTGGCGCACCCTTGCAAAATCCGATATGGAAATTCAGAAAATGAACGGAGTTACAATTGACCATGATGAGTAAAATGGGGAAAATCAGCTATGTACAGCTGGCGGTAATGCTTATCCTGTGCCGCGTTTTCGCCTCGGCGATGAGCTTTCCCACCGAAGCGCCCCAGTTCGGAATGCAGCGGTTTACTGTAATCGTCTGCGCAAAGATACTGCTTTGCATACTGTTTTTGCCCCTGTTTTTTATTGCGCGGAAATACGAGGGCGAAAGCTTTCTCACGATTGCGATTGGAAAAAGCAAGGCTCTCGGCTGGGTTTTCGGCGTGATTTACGGCTTTACGCTGCTTTGCGCCGCCATAATTTCGGTGGTGAAGTTTGAATATTACACCAGCTCCACCATAATGAATAATGCAAGCGCGGCGCTGTTGGTTTCGCTGCTTATCCTTGTCTGCCTTTACGGCGCGTACAAGGGCGTTGAGGCAATGGGAAGAACGGGCAGCATTATTCTTGCAATGTTCGGCGTGTTTCTGGGGCTGATGATTATATCGCTGTGGGACAAGATGAATTTTGTGTACCTATACGGCACGCTGATTGATAACGGCGAAACCTTTTGGAGCGAGGCAATAACCGAATTATCCCGCAACAGCGAGGTGCTGCTGTTCGGCGTGCTTGCACAGTACGTCCGCCAAAAGGCATACCGCGCGGTATATGTTTATATAGCGGCAATCGCCTTTGTGATCCTTATTTTCGCGTTTATGACAATGACGGTGCTGGGTCCGTATATGAACAGTGTTTCGTTCCCGATTTACACCCTGTCGTCAATGTCAGACATTGTGCTTTTTCATAGGCTTGACGGAATCGACGTGGGCGTGTGGGTGCTGGCGGCAATCGTCAAGGTGACGCTGTATGCTGCTGCGTTTCAGACGGCGGCGTATCACCTTGTCAGTGAAAAGGCTGCAAAATTTGCGCCTCTTGCCTTTCTTGCGGCAGTGGGAATTGCAGGCTGGTATTTTTCCGAAAACAAGGACTTCATCATCGGCGCAAAGGGCGTTTTCAACACGGGAATACCGCTTATAATCTGCGGATTTGTACTGCCGCTTATTTCGCTTTGCATTGCAGAAAGGAGGAAGCATGAAAAGACTGATATGTTTGACAGCGTTGGTTAGCCTTTTGCTTACCGGCTGCGTTCCCCACACGGAGCTTAATGAGCGGGCAATAATCGAGGCGGTGGGCATTGACTTTGACGGCGGGGAGTACATTGTTACAATGCAGTATTACAACACTCTCGGGTCGGAGTCGGACGACATTTCCGAAACCAACGTGCTTACCGCCAAGGGCAGAGGCAACAGCGTTTATAACGCAATTACCGACGCAGGTTTTTCCGACGGAAAAAGGCTTATGTTCGGCGTAAATCAGCTCATAATCATTGGTGAAAGCGCCGCCTGCAAGGATATAACCGAGCTGCTGAGCTTTGCAACGACCTATTACCAAAGCCATGCGGACGTGAAAATAGGTGTTGCCGAGGGAACGGCGGAAAATCTGCTTTCGGTTAAATTCAAGGAGGGGCTTATTTCCACCCAGAAGCTGAAATTCATTTTCTCCAACGCGGAAGAAACAGGCTTTGCTGCCAACGCGTCAATAATCGACGTTATGTCGGTCATGAGCAGCTCCACCGAAAGTATCTGTCTGCCGCTCATAAGGACGGTTGACGCAGACCTGGACGTTTCCGAGGACGGCAGAACAATTGAAATCGCGGGAGGCGTTGTTTACAAGAACAGGGTAATGGCTGACACAATCAGCCTTGAAGCAATGTCGGGCGTAGAGTTGCTAAAGAACGAAGCGAGGGACACTGTAATCTCATTGGAATACGGCGGCAGCGAAATATCAATCGGCGCTTACGGAATAAACAGCAGGATAACGCCGTACCTTGATAACGGGCAGCTTGTCTTTTCAGTAAATACCGCAGCGGACGGCGAGTTTCTCTCTGCAAATCTCAAGGGAAACAACGGTGCGCTGTCGGAGGAAATAGGAAAAATGGCGGCGGCTCAGCTTGAAAAACGCTTGAAAGCAGCAGTTGAGGAGGGCGTGCTAAAGCACGGAACCGATATTTTTATGCTTGAACCCATTGTAAGAAATAAGAGCTACCGGCTGTGGCTTGGAGTGGAGAACAGATGGGAGGAAATGCTGAGAGAAAGCAGATTTGAGTTTGATACAAGGGTCGAGATTGACAGATACGGGATTGAGCAGTGAAAAGGGGATTATCTCCCCTCAGACTGTTGCAAAAGTCAAATTAAAAGTTTTTGTCCACTTTTTTCAAAAAGTGGTGGGTACTTAGGGCAAAGCCCTAAGCCGACTTCCGCAGAAGTC
>CAKSIR010000145.1 GCA_934462775.1 uncultured Ruminiclostridium sp. | reverse complement strand
AAGCGCCCCCGCACCCCCTGCAAAAAAGCGCCTTAAATAAAGCTTTTCGCAATCTGCGGATTGCGACTTAGGGCGCTGCCCTAAGAACCTGCAAGCCTTTGAAAAGGCTTGACCTAAACTTTAAATTTGACTATTTCAACAGCCCGATACAGCTTATTCCGCCTGCTCCACGGGCGTTTTTTTGCCGATTATCAGCGACAGCGCGCCGCCTGCCGCAAAGGCGAGTATTCCCGCAATAATAACCGCTGCGTCAATTGCGTAGCCTATCGGGAAAATCGCAGCCAGCGAGCCGACAACCAAGCCTAAAATCGCGCTGTAAACCATAAGGCTGTACTTTTTCAGCAGCCATGAAATCAGCCGCGCGCCGAAGATAAGTCCGATTATCGCGCCTATCGCGCAGGGGATTATCACCCCGAAATCGAAGTTCTTTATGGCGGCGATTACCGTGGTGTAAACGCCTAAGGTCATCATCACAAAAGAGCCTGACACGCCCGGGATTATCATTGCAATCGCCGCAGTAAACAGCGCTCCCATCATAGTCAGGAAAAATCCCACGTCCATGGAGTAGCTCATTTCGCCTATTTCAAGCTTGCCCAGGTCCATGCCCTCCGCGTTGTCGATTATAAAGCTGTACGAGCTGTGAGGCTCGATTACCGCGCCGCTTGGGTTGGTGAATTGATTTGGCGCAAGGGCGGGGATAGACATTCCGAACAGCCCTTTTATCGTGTCGCCTGTGGAGTAGTGCGTCTGCACCTCCGCGCCGGTTACATCTTCGCAGACCGCGCTGCCGTCAGCCGTTTCCACTGTCCATTTGTCAACCGTTCTTCCGCTGTCGTTGAAAATGGTTACAGTGGCGGTGCTGCCGCTGATGTCGGTGCTGAGGGTGTAAGGGTCCCCTGTGTTCTTTTCAAGGAAGGTAAGCCCGATAACCACTGCCAAAGCAGCGAGGAACGGCGCAATGCAGGTCGGACGGAACTTTTCCTTGACGGTGGCGTTGCGGATAATCAGCGGCACCGAGCCTAAAATAAGCCCGATAAAGAACAGGTAGGTGGGAACGGGGAACTTGTCGAACAGCCATGTTATGGCGAAGGAGAAGCCCACAATGCCAAGCAGTGCGCCTATTCCGAAGAAAATCAGGAACACGAGGTTCTTCTTGATTTCCTTAATGTTAAGGGAAAGCGCGCCGCAAACCTTGTCGTAGCAGCCGAAAACAATCAGCATTGTGCCGCCGCTGACGCCGGGGATTACGTTGGCGATTCCAAAGACCAGCCCGTAAAAAACTGCGAGTAGATTTTTCATAGATACCTCTCAATGATTTTCCTTTACAAATTTGTAAATTTCAAAAAAGCACTGGGAAACAACGCCCATTACAAGCGCAATCAGCAGCACGAACGGGTTTATGCCGTTGAAGCCGAAAGCGGTGTTTACAAAGGGAACGTATATCAGAACCAACATTGCCGCAATGATTACGCCTGTTGAAAGGGCGGCAACGTCGTGCTTTTCGCGGAGAATTTTCACAATGCTCTTTTTGTCGGAGAAATTGGTCCAGCACATGGCGATCATTCCGAAAATGAACATTGCGAAGTAAGAGGCTCTCAGCTCGCCGATGGAGCTGTTCTGCGATATTGCGTAGAACAGGAAAGTGAACATGGCAAGAGAAACGCCCTGCAAAACGGATTTGACGAAGAATTTGCGGTCGATAACGCCCCTGCCGATAAATCCCGATGAAACGTGGTCGCCCTTGAGGTCGGAGCTGTTGTCGGTGAACAGCAAAGCGCAGACAGGTATGGCAATAACCGTGAGCAGCGCCGCAAAAAGCGGAGTAATAACGCTTTCGCCGCCCATAAAGTAGTTGCAGAGCCAGAAAATCACCATTGCCGCATGGGCGGAAAGCACCGTGGAAATGCAGCGCTTGACGTTTTTGTGTATCTGCCTCGATTCCTTTATGGTGTCGACTACCGTGTTGAAGTTGTCGTCGTTCATCAGCAGGTCGCAGGCTTCGTAAGCGGCGCCGCTGGCGTTCTGCACCATGGTTATTCCAACGTCCGCCTGCTCAAGAACTTCGCTGTCAGTGCCGCTGTCGGCGGTAATTCCCACGATTTCCCCGTTTTCCTGAAGCATTTTTATGATTTCCAGCTTCTGCTCGGGGGTTATTCTTGCGAAAATATTTACTCCCTCAAGGTCGAGCTTTTCGCCGTTGGATTTAGCGGCTTTCATCATGTCGCCCGTAATTACCCTGCCCTCGTGCATACCGATTTTCTTGGCGATGGCGGCAGCGGTGTCGGCGCTGTCCCCCGTGGTCATTATTACGTTTACGCCTGCCTTGTAGCTTGAAAGCACGGCGAAAGGTATTGTATCCTTAGTCTTGTTGTTGAAGGCGATAAGCCCCAGATAGCTGTACGACGGACCGTAAACGGTTTCGGGAATTTCCTCCCCGTCACCTATCTGCGCAACGGCAACAGCAATTACCTGGTTGCCCTGCCTGGAGAGGTCGGCCTGCTTTTTCTGCGCCTTGTACAGGTTTTCGGGGGAAATGTCGCAGAGGGTGAAAACGCTTTCGGGAGAGCCTTTTATGCAGAGCAGCTGCGCTCCGTTCACGTTCCACAGGTTGCCCGCAACCTTGTCCTTTTCGCTGAAGGGATAGGTCTTGATAAGCTGATTCTGCTGAAGCTCCTTAACGTCAATCTGCCTGAAGGCAGCCCCCAGCATTATCGCCTTGTCAATGCTGCTGCCCGGAACGGGGTCGCAGGCGAGGATTGCTATATTGGTCATCATTTCGGGATTTTTGGAGCTTTCGCCCGAAATTTCAAGGTTGTTTTTGGTAATAGTGCCTGCCTTGTCGATACAAATGCAGGTAAGGGCGTTCATCTTTTCGATAACGTGAATGTCCTTTACCACCGAATGCTTCGCGGCAAGGCTGTACGCGCCAAGGGCGTAATAAATGCGCACAAGGGAGGAAACCGACGCGGGAATAAACACCAGCGCAAAGGCAATCGCAGGATTCACCACGCCGTTTATTGTCTGAAGCACATCGCCCGAGGTGAAATCCGCGTTTATGAAGTTCAGCACCGCAAACAGCGCAAGGAACACTGCCGCCAGTATGTACAGCACAGGCATGACCTTGTTTATTATACGTTCAAAGCTGGTGTAGTATACTTCCTCCACCTTTGTTTCGCCGAAGGTCTTGTGCTTGAGGGTATCGACACCCGTTGCGAAAACCCTTGCGATAAGGCAGCCGGAAAGCAGCCTTGTACCCTTGTACACGCAGGAGGATTTCAGCGGGCTGTCCGAGCCGTCCGCTCCCGCCATTTTGGGCGCGGGAGTTTTGTCGCCGCTGAAAAGGCTTTCGTCGCAGGCAACGTCCGTCTGCTCCAGAATATGAGCGTCGGCAGGAACGTTTTCGCCCCCCTGAAGTATGATAATGTCGTCGGGAACGAGGTATTCCCTGCGGATAAGGATAAGCTCCCCGTCCCTTATGACGCGGAATTTCATGGCGGTTGAGCGCTTATGCTCGTATAGTGCGCTGTCGCACTTGACGCCCTTGAATATTTCAAGGAAAACGTACGCTCCCGTCAGCAGAAGCAGCATAATTCCCTCAAGGATATGCCCGGAAGCTATGTAAACCGCCGCCGAGATAAGGAACAGGAACGTCCTGAGATTGAAGAATGCCGACGCGGGCTTGTAGCCCTTCCCGTCCTCGTCGAGTCTGCTTTCGGAGTTGAAGCCGTACATTCCTAAGTTTTCCTCTGCCTCAGCCGACGTTATACCTTTATAATCACCTTTAAAGTTAAGAAACTGTGCCATTTTCTGTCCTTTCAGAATACAGATAATCCCAAAAAACCGTTATCTGTTTTGTTGCCTGATTAGTCTTATTATTGCACATTTCACAGAAAATTGCAAGTAAAAAAAGGAGCGTATTGTCGAAATGTTTAAAAAGCGTCGGCGGAGTGAGATATTTGACGGCGGCAAAGCATATAAATATAAAGGTATATCGGCAGCGGCAGCCTGCAATTTTTACTTCCTCGTAAAAATTGTTGTAAAAATATCAAAAAACTCTTTACAAATTGGTGCAAATGTTGTATAATATAGACACAAAGAACGAAACGGGGTTTCGTACGAAAGGAATGAATTCTATGGCAGAAAGAAAACTTGCTTTTTCGGGCGGCGACATTGAGGTTTACCGCGAGGGCGATAAGGCGATAAAGGTTTTCGGAAACAGCTTCTCAAAGTCCGCTGTATTCTATGAGGCAGCAATCCACACACTGGTAGAGGAAACAAACCTCACAATTCCTCACATTCATGAAATAATCAAGGTTGACGGTAAGTTCGCTATCGTATCCGATTTTATAGAGGGAAAGACCTTTGAACAGCTCATGCAGGAAAATCCTAAGGATACCGACAAGTATCTGGAGCAGATGGTCGACATTCAGGAGCAGATTCACAAGATGACAATCGCTGACGTTATCAAGCTTAAGCACAAGCTTTCCCGTCAGATTAACAGCCTTGACGAAATCGACAACATCAAGAAGTACGAGCTGCTCACAAGACTGGACTCAATGCCGAAGCATTCAAAGCTCTGCCACGGCAACTTCGGTCCGGAGAACATTATCCTTACCGAGGACGGCAAGCTTTACATAATCGACTGGGTAGCCGCTTCACGCGGAAACGCCAGCGCAGACGTTGCAAAGACATACCTCAAGCTTTCGCTTAAATCTACCGAAATGGCTGAAAAGTACATTTCCGTTTTCTGCGAGAAATCAGGCACAGCTAAGCGCTACGTTCAGGAATGGCTTCCTATTATGGCGGCAAGCCAGCTTGCTTCAGGCACGAACTCCAAGGAAGAAAGAGAGCTGCTCCTTACTTGGCTGGACGTTGTGGATTACAGCTGATTTCAAGGCTTGCGCAGTATTGAACCGAACATTTTTGCTAAAAGGCAGCCCGTGATTGCGGGCTGCCTTTGCGCGTCGAAAAACGCGCCACTGGCACCTTTTTCGAGGATAATGTTGCGAAAATTTTTCACTTGTGGGGCGCTTTTTTTCTTGAAAAAAGCGCCCCACACCCC
>CAKSIR010000144.1 GCA_934462775.1 uncultured Ruminiclostridium sp. | reverse complement strand
TTGGTTGGGGTGGAAGGATTTGAACCCTCGGAATGGATGAGTCAGAGTCATCTGCCTTACCGCTTGGCGACACCCCATCGACAGTAATAAATTATACTACATCAGATCCGATTTGTCAATACTTTTTTGCAAATTATTCTAAAATAATTGTAAAAGGTCCATCATTCAGCAATGAAACCTTCATATCTGCTCCGAAAATGCCGCTTTCTACCTTGCGCACTTTTTCCTTGCAGACGCTAATAAAGTATTCATAAAGGCGATTCGCTTCGTCAGGCTTGGCTGCGTTGAGGAAATTCGGTCTGTGTCCTTTTTTGCAGTCAGCATACAGTGTGAACTGGGATACAACCAGCATTTCTCCGTCAATATCCTTGAGCGACAGATTGATTTTGTCGTTTTCATCGCTGAAAATCCTCAGATTGACTATTTTTTCTGCAAGTCGCTCACAGTCTTTCTCTGTATCGCCCTGCCCTACTCCGAGAAGCACCAGCAATCCGCTGCCGATTTTGCCTGCTGTTTTTCCGTCAACATCCACTTGTGCGTTTGTAACGCGCTGTAATACAATTTTCATAGTTACTTCCTTTGCATATTCTTCCGAACCTGGGGCGATATATAATAAACGCTTTGCGTTTATTATACCACGAAATCGATTTTAAGGCAATAGAAAAGCTCTGTGTCTTGCACAGAGCCTTCGGTCATTCTTCCATCTGCTTGCTGAAGTACATTGCCGCTGCCTGAACAAGGGCGGATTGCTCAGGCGTTGCGTATTCACTGTTGTCTGACGACAGCATCATAACCGCACCGCTTACATCGCCCTGCGTAATAATCGGCGTGCAGGCAATAGCGTATTTGTCAACGCCCTCAATTGGGTTAAGGCGCTTATCATCGTTTGATTTGTAGTAATGTGATTTTCTCTGTTCGATTAAATCCTCAAGGGAGCTTGAAACTCTGCGTTCGAGTATTTCCTTTTTCTGAATTCCCGACACTGCGATAACGTGGTCGCGGTCGCAGATTGCCGCAGGAGCGCCTCCCACTTTTGCAAGCACCTCTGCATACTGAGCGGCAATGCCCGAAATTTCTCCAACGGGCGAATATTTTTTGAAAATCACCTCGCCATCGGGATTTGTATATATTTCAAGTGGGTCGCCTTCTCGAATTCGCATTGTTCGTCTTATTTCCTTAGGTATAACGACTCTTCCAAGGTCGTCTATTCTTCTTACAATTCCTGTTGCTTTCATAATACAACCTATCCTTTTCTGTTATTGGCTATGAGCCTTTATGTCGGTAGTATTTGAAAATTAAGGGATTATATACCTTGGCGTCAACTTTTTTAAATCACATATATTGAAATTTTATCTTTACATAATTTGAATCGAGTGATATTATATATACGGAGTGATTTTATGAAAAAAAACAAAAGCAGACTGCTGACATTGTTTCTGAATACACTATATATAAGTACATTTACATTCGGCGGCGGATTTGTCATTATTTCATTGATGAAAAAGAAATTTGTTGACCGGCTGCATTGGATAAGCGAGGAAGAAATGCTGGATATGGCTTCAATCGCTCAATCGTCGCCCGGCGCAATCGCTGTCAACGCTGCAATTCTTGTCGGAAGAAAAATCAGCGGTTTTATTGGAACGATAGTTGCCGTTCTCGGAACAATAATTCCACCCATTGCGATTATAACCGCAATTTCCTTTTTTTATGAAGCGTTTGCCGATAACAGATACGTTGCAATTGTACTGCGCGGAATGCAGCTTGGAGCTGCGGCGGTAATTTTTGACGTGATATATACTCTTGCCAAAAATGTGCTGAAAAAGAAAGACGCGGTATACATTTCGGTTATGCTCCTTGCATTCATAGCTGCGTTTTTTCTTAATGTGAACGTAATAATCATCATTGCGGCGGCAGCTGTAACAGGCGTTCTCTATTGCCTTATCCGCAAAAGGAGGGGCGAGAGGAAATGATATATCTGGAGCTTTTTATCAGTTTCCTTCAGGTGGGACTTTTCAGCATAGGCGGCGGTTATGCTGCAATGCCTATTATTCAAAGCGAGGTTGTCGAGGGACGCGGCTGGATTACAATGAGCCAGTTTTCCGACCTTGTTACCATTTCGGAAATGACTCCGGGACCTATTGCGGTAAATGCGGCAACCTTTGTGGGAAACCGCGTGGCAGGCTTCGGCGGCGCATTAGCGGCAACAATAGGCTGCATTCTCCCCTCAATAATTATTGTTTCGGTGCTTTCGTATATTTATGTAAGATTTATGGGCTCACCGATTTTTGACAGTGTGCTTGCAAGCCTTCGCGCTGTGGTTGTTGCGCTGATTTTATCGGCAGGCATCTCGATTTTGCAGACCGCCGTATTCACAGACGGAATTATTTCCGTGGAAACCTTTGACCTTGCGGCATTGCTGATTTTTGCGACAGCCTTTGTGCTGCTGCGTAAATTCAAGCTCAGTCCCATACCTATAATGGCGGGCTGCGGAGCGGTTTATCTGGTAATAAATCTTATAGCGGAGATAGTATAAAAGTCCCGGCGCAAATAACGTGTCGGGACTTTTTATATAAGACTGTTTGCGAGGCTGTTCTCTGCGAGATACATCCTTATTTTTCCAGTATATCAAGGATTTCTGCAACATACATATCATGGTAATCCTTGTCGGCATACCATCTGCCGTCAATTGACGGGTCGAGGTAATTGTCAGCAGAAATGGGAACAACCGCCATTTTTCTGCAAAGCATTACCGTTTCAGCCTCGTCAAAGTAAGGCGTGTTTTCAGCGTGGTTCACAGTAAGTCCGCATTTTGCAATTTTGTCCTCTTCCCTGCCTGAAACCTTTCCCATGTAGTTCAGCATTTCAGCGTTTTCGGCATGGTTGAAGAAAGACAGAGAAAATGTTTCGCTGCTATCGACAAACTCCTTTGTGTAGCGGCTTTTTCTGATAAATACAAAGGCAACGTTTTTGCCCCAGAGAACGCCTATTCCGCCCCACGAAGCGGTCATTGCGTTCACCTTGCCGCCTTTTTCGGCAGCAACCAGCATCCAGTCCTTTCCGATTTTTCTGAATGGACTTTCGTCAAATTTAACCGGATTCACTTTTTTAAATTCACTCATATTAGCCTCCGTTATTGATTTTTTATCTGTTCAGCAAGGTCGTTGAGGTACACCCAGCGATCCATTTTCTGTTCGAGTTTTTCCTCTGCCGTCTGTTTTTCTTCCATCAGCCTTTGCAGCTTTTCAAAGTCCGATGACGAGTTTCCGATTTCTTCGTCAATACGGCTGATTTCGTTTTCAAGCTGCTCAATTTCGCTGTCAATGCTGTCAAATTCCCGCTGCTCGTTGTACGAAAATTTCAGCCTTGCAGACTTGTTTTTTGCCTTTGGCTTCTCATCCTTCTGCCTTGAAATTTCCACAGGCGCGGGACGCTTTTCAAGGTAGTCGGTGTATCCGCCGAGATAGCGGTTGACTTCACCGTTTCCGGAGAACTCCCATATTGAGTCGGCAATCTTATCAAGGAAATAGCGGTCGTGAGAAACGGCGATAACAGCGCCCTTGAAGTTGTCGATATAATCCTCAAGTATTTCCAGCGTTGTAATATCCAAATCGTTGGTAGGTTCGTCAAGCAGCAGAACGTTTGGCGCTGTTATCAGTATTTTAAGCAGATAAAGCCTTTTTCTTTCACCGCCCGACAGCTTGCCGACAAGGCTGTATTGCTGTTCGCCCGTGAATAGAAATTTCTCCATCAGCTGAGAAGCGGTAAGCACTCCGTCTACTGTTTCAATGCGGTTTGACGACTGCTTTACATAATCGATTGCCCTTATATCAAGTGGCATATCATCGCTTTCCTGAGAAAAATAGCCGATTTTTACAGTGTCGCCGACAACAATCTCGCCGCTGTCAGGCTTGATTTTTCCAATCATCAGTTTAAGAAACGTGGACTTGCCGCAGCCGTTTCTGCCCACAATCCCAATTCTTGCGTCACGCTGAATGTTTATGCCGAAGTCCTTTATCAGCGGTTTTCCCTCAAAGGATTTGCTTATATCGTGAATTTCGATTATCTTTTTACCAAGACGGCTTGAAACCGAATTAAGCTCCAGCTTGCTTTCCTGAACAGGCTTTTCCCTATTTTCAAGCGCTTCAAAGCGCGCAATTCGCTCCTTACTTTTTGTTCCTCTTGCGCAGGGTCCCTGCCTAATCCATTCAAGCTCACGGCGGTACAGGCTTTTGTTTTTGCGCTCGGTATTCAGCGCCATTTCCTCACGCTCCGCCTTAAGCTTCACAAATGTGCTGAAATTTCCGTCGTAGCTGTACAGCTTTCCGCGGTCGACCTCGACAATTTTGTTTGAAACGCGGTCGAGGAAATATCTGTCGTGCGTTACCATGACGATAGCTCCCTTGTATTTCTGCAAAAGCTCCTCAAGCCAGGTTACGGTTTCGTTGTCTATATGGTTGGTCGGCTCGTCCATGATCAGCACCTCGCAAGGTTTAACAAGCGCCGCCGCAATTGCCACACGGCGCTTTTCTCCGCCTGACATAGTCGTTATATCCCTCTCAAAGTCGGTTATTCCAAGCTTTGTGAGGATTGCTTTCGCCTCATACTGCTTTGCGTCACGTTCCGCTTCGGAAAGACCTGCAAAAACGTGTTCGATGATTGTAGCGTGACTGTCAAAAACAGGAGTTTGCGGCAGATAGCCGATTCGCACGCCGCCTGTTTTGGTGATTTCGCCGCTGTCGTAATGTTCACGTCCTGCAAGAATTTTTAACAGCGTGGATTTTCCCGTACCGTTTACGCCGATAATTCCGATTTTATCACCCTCGTTGAGAAAAAACGACACGTTATCAAGTATCTTTCGTTCAACGTAGATTTTTGTAATATTTTGTGCCGATAAAAGTATCAATTTGCCGCTCCGTTCAGTTTAGTTGTGCTGATATGCTTTTTGCATGAACATTTATTCCGTTTTGCGTTTTGCTTTTACCGAATAAATCGCTGCTCACCTCAAAATTCTGTCATTTTGATGTATAATAAACGCTTTGCGTTTATTATACCATAACCACAAGGTTATGGTATAATTGTCC
>CAKSIR010000143.1 GCA_934462775.1 uncultured Ruminiclostridium sp. | reverse complement strand
ATGAACAGGAAAAGACAGCGCCGAAAAAGGTTGCCGCCTGCACGGGAAGCCTTGCTGAAATATGGCTGCTCGCAGGCGGGGAGTTATCCTATGTTACTCAGGACGCATACGATGAGCATTTGTTTGAGGTAGGCGAAAATGTAGTCTGCATCGGCGAAATGAAGTCGCCGTCGGTGGAAATGATGATTGCCGAGGGTGTTGATTACGCGATTATGTCGGCAAAGCTTGCTGAACATACAAAGCTTGAGGATACTCTCAAAAAGGCAGGAATAGAAACGGCATATTTCAGCGTTGAAAGCTTTGACGATTATCTTGAGGTGCTGAAAGAGTTCACCGAAATTACAGGCAGAGATGATTTATATCAGCAGAACGGAATTACCGTAAAGGAAGCTGTTGACAAAGCAGTCGAAAGGGCGTCGGGCGAAAGCAAGCCTACCGTTTTGCTTTTAAGAGCATCCTCGCAGAAGGTGAGAGCCAAAGGAGCAGATACAACGGCAGGCGCAATGCTCAGGGACCTGAATTGCATAAACATTGCGGACACCGATGAATCCTTGCTTGACAGCCTCAGCCTTGAAGCGATAATCAAGGACGACCCTGATTTTATTTTTGTAACGACAATGGGTGCGGATGAAGAAAAAGCGCTGCAAAATCTAAACGACACCCTCATGTCAAGCGCTGCGTGGACAGAGCTGACAGCAGTAAAAAACAACCGTTTTTACATATTGCCAAAAGCCCTTTACCACTACAAGCCCAACGCAAAATGGGGCGAGGCTTACGAGAATTTAGCGGAGATTTTATATGGTGCAGAGGAAAATTAAACCGGCGGCGGTAATACTTGTCTGCATTTCAGCTCTGCTTGCGGCGACGTTTGCGGGCATTGCATTCGGAGCGGTGAACCTGTCGCCGATGGAAGTGCTTGACGGAATTTTAAGCGGCGAATCAACGGCTGACGGGCGAATAATCTACTGTGTAAGACTTCCGCGAGTTCTTGGCGGATTTCTTGCAGGGGCGGCTCTTGCGGTTTCCGGCGCAATTATTCAGGCGGTGCTCGGCAATCCCCTTGCATCCCCGAACATAATCGGCGTAAATGCAGGCGCAGGCTTTGGAGTAGTGCTTTGCACGGCGATATTCCCCGCCGTTTCTGCCGCACATTCGGCGGCGGCGTTTATCGGCGCTTTTGCCGCGGTAATGCTTGTGTATTTCATTGCGCGAAAGACGAGCGCTTCAAAAATAACCCTTGTGCTGGCAGGCGTTGCAATATCAAGCCTTTTCAGCGCGGGAACCGACACGGTGACGACCTTTTTTCCCGATACTCTTTCAGGGCTTTCGGATTTCAGAATAGGCGGTCTTGAGGGAATTTCCACCGACGCGCTTTTTCCTGCGTGGATAATAATTCCTGCGGGAATAGCGGCGGTGATTATGCTTGGACGGGACGTTGACGTTCTTGCTCTCGGCGACAGTACGGCGTTCACTTTGGGAATGAACGTGGAGCTGCTGAGATTTATTCTGCTTGCTCTGGCGGCATTGCTTGCGGGAACTGCTGTCAGCTTTTCGGGGCTGCTTGGATTTATCGGGCTGATAATTCCGCACATTGCCGAAAAGCTGGTGGGAAACAGCCACACGCTGAAAATTCCCGTCTGCGCTCTCATGGGAGCAGCCTTTACGTCAATTTGCGACCTGCTCGCAAGAACGCTTTTTGCTCCGCACGAAATCGCTCTCGGAATAATAGTTTCATACGTCGGAGTGCCGTTCTTTATTTACCTTCTGCTCAGAAAAAAGGGAGGACGTCATGGTGCTTGAACTAAAAAACGTCAGCGGCGGATATGGAAAAAAGCAGGTGCTGTTCAATATAAATGCAGCCTTTGAAAAGGGTGCGGTAACTTCCGTTATCGGGAAAAACGGCTGCGGAAAAAGCACCCTGCTTCAGATGTGCTGCGGGCTTTTAAGTCCGTCTGAGGGTGAAATATTCATAGGCGGCGAAAATATACAGAATTTGAAGCGCACCGACATTGCCAAGAAAATTTCATATCTTTCTCAGTCGCACACGGTGGGAAATATAACCGTCCGTTCGCTTGTTTCCCACGGCAGATTTCCCTATCTCGGCTATCCCAGAAAGTACAGCAGCCTTGACAGAGAGAAAATCGCCGAGGCAATGGAGCTTGCGGAGGTTACGGCTATTGCCGATATGTACGCTTGCGAGCTTTCGGGCGGACAGCTCCAGCGTGTGTACATAGCAATGCTGCTGGCGCAGGACACAGATATAATGCTGTTGGACGAGCCTACGACCTACCTTGATTTAATCCGACAGATTGAACTTATGGAGCTGATAACAAGACTTCGTGATATGGGAAAAACCGTTATAATGGTGGTTCACGACCTTAACACGGCGCTGATGCATTCGGACAGGATAATCACAATGGACGGCGGAAAAATTGTCGAAGCCGCAACCCCTCACGGAACTGCACAGAGCGAAAAGGTACGTCAGGCGCTTGGCGTTGATATTTTTTATGAGGAAAATGCAGGACAATATTTTTTCAGAAAGGTAAAGTAAAATGAAAAAAGCAATAATTGCAGCAAGCTTTGGCACTACTTATGCGCATGGTCTTGAAAAATCCATCTCAGCGGTGGAGGAGCTGCTGCGCAGAGAGTTTTGCGGTTACGAAATCCGACGCGCATTTACAAGCGGCATGGTAATTGCTGCGCTGAAAAAACGCGGCGAAATGATTGACAGCGTTGACGAGGCGTTGGAAAAGCTTGCGGTGCAGGGATTCAGCGAGGTAATAATTCAGCCGACCCACATCATAAGCGGTTTTGAGTACGACAAGGTTTTAGCTGCCGCAAAGGAATACAAAGACAGATTCAAGTCGCTGAAGGTTGGTGCGCCGCTGCTTGACAGCGATGATGATATTGAAAGAATCTGCGACTTCTTTGAAAAGAAATTCGGCGGCGATAACGCCATTGCGCTTATGGGTCACGGAACCGAACACAGCGCCAACAGTCTTTACAGCCGCCTTGCGGAGAAATGCAGTCGGAAAGGCTATAACAGCATCTATGTGGGAACGGTTGAGGGAACTCCCGTTATTGACGACATAATTCCGCAGATAAAGGCAGGCGGATTCAAAAAGGTTATTGTAACTCCGCTGATGTTTGTTGCGGGAGATCACGCCAACAACGACATGGCGGGAGATGAGCCTGAAAGCTGGAAATCAAGGCTTGAAAAGGTAGGCTTTGAGGTTGTTCCCGTTATAAAAGGGCTTGGGGAATACCCTGAAATTCAATCAATGTATGCACAGCATATTAAAAATATATAAGGAGAAAATTATGAAAAAGAAAATTGCAGCAGCAGCCCTTTCGTTCCTCATGGCAGTTTCGTTTACTGCCTGCTCAGGTGAAAACTCCGGTGTGGGAGGACTCAAAAACACGGCAAACTCAGATAAGGTAACCGACGACGAGGCAGCAATCCTTGTAACAGGCGACAGCTATCCTCTTACCGTCAGGGACTACCTCAACTATGAAACGGTAATTGAAACAGAGCCGAAAAAGGTAGCCGTTTTAAGCGGCACACCGCTGAATATCTGGTACGACTTAGGCGGAAAATCAATATGCACATCAGATGTAAGCAGCAATATCCGTCTTACCGAGGGTTATGAGGACGAGATAAAAGCGCTTCCGGAAATCGGTCCCGTTTATTCGATCGATATGGAGTCGGTAATCGCTCTTGATCCCGATCTTATAATCTCGCAGGTCGGAACACAGTCAACGCAGGCGTCAAAGCTGAGAGAAATGGGCTACAACGTAATCCAGACTCATATCAGAGGCTTTTCCGGCGTAATCGACACATACCGCGCCTTTGGAAAGCTGCTTGGACAGAGCGAGCTTGCCGAGCAGCGAATTTCCGACCTTGAAAACGGAAAGCAGGAAATTGTCGATAAGCTGCCCGACGGCGAAGTTTCAGCGGTTATTTTGTACGTTACTTCAAAGTCCCTTGCAGTAAAGCTTGATAACAGCATTGCAGGCGATATTGCAAAGATTCTCGGCGTAAAGAACATTGCCTCCGACCTGCCGCCGGATACAATCGGCTCGGAAACAACGCCGCTTGATATTGAATATATTGTTGCGCAGAATCCGGATTATGTATTTGTAACAACAATGATTTCCAGCAACGAGGAAGCGAAGAAAACCGTTGAGGAGCAGTTCGCGTCCAACCCGGCATGGAAGTCGGTAAACGCAATAAACGAGGGCAGAGTAATCTACCTGCCGCAGCAGTATTACCTCTATAACGCGGGACCTTACTATGTTGACGCAATCATGTACATGGCGCAGAGCCTTTATCCTGAAATCTACGGACAGGCGGAAGAGATGAAATAATGGAAAACATTGCATTAAGGGACAGAAAAAGTTTTAAGACGGCGGTTATATTTGCACTTGCCGCGTCGGTGGTAGTCGCTTTCGCAGTTGGGAATATCATGGGAACAATGAACATTTCCGTTGCGGACATTATCGAAACCATAGGCGGCAATCACAGCGGAGTTGAAAACAAGGTAATATGGAATATCCGCCTGCCGCGAATGATACTTGCAGCTCTTGTAGGAATAAACCTTGCCCTTTCGGGAGCGATTCTTCAGGGCGTAATGAAAAACCCTCTTGCCGATCCGTCAATAATCGGCATCAGCAGCGGTGCGGGACTGTTTGGAATACTCATACTTGTAGTTTTTCCGCAATTGCAGAATCTTGTGCCTATTGCGGCGTTCGGCGGTGCAATGCTGGCTGCTGTAATAATTTACAGCCTTGCATGGAAGGGCGGCATTGAGCCTACGCGAATAGTGCTGTCGGGCGTTGCGGTTTCGGCGCTGTTCAGCGCGGGAATTTCAGCAATACTGGTATTTTTCAGCGATCGCGTTCACGGCGCGCTTACATTCATGAACGGCAGTCTTTCTTCAAGAAGCTGGGGCGAGGTTGAAACAATTCTTCCGTACACGGTGATCGGCGTTGTTCTGGCTGTCATTTTCGCAAACAAGCTGAATATCCTTGTGCTTGGTGACGATGTTGCAAGGGGATTGGGACTGAACGTTGAGCTTACAAGACTTGGCTTTACCGCCTTGGCGGCGCTTCTTGCAGCAAGCGCTGTAAGCG
>CAKSIR010000142.1 GCA_934462775.1 uncultured Ruminiclostridium sp. | reverse complement strand
CAAAAGGAATTTTTCTTATAAATACACTCGCTGTACCTGAATTAAAATCCGCAGAAATTACCGGAACGTGGGAAAAACGATTGAATGATATTGCAGAGTCAAAGGAAAATGCAAGGTCTTTATACACATCATTTATCAGCGATATTAAACGCCAGGTATATGTCTGGTACAACATTGTTAAGGAAAGCGACGGCGTTCAGTATTTCAGCGAAAACGAAAGCCGTCTTGTGTGTCCGCTTTGCGGAAAAAGAATGTTTAAAGGAAAATATGGGTATTCATGCACCGGATACACCGATGGCTGTACTTTTCACATCAACTACGAAATCTGCGGTAAAAAAATTACTGAAAGCCAAGCAGCTATGCTGTGTCAATCGGGTAAAACTGCAATTATAAAGGGTTTTAAAGGAAAATCCGGCAAAGTATTTGACGCTTCATTAGTTCTCTCTGATGGAAAAATATCGTTTTCCTTTAACAACAGCAAAGGAGGAAAGTAATGCCACATTTTGAAGAAGAACAAGTTCAGCTTGCTCGAGAAATCGACATTATCGATTTTATTCAGCACTATGAAAATTTTACGTTTAAGCCTGCCGGTCATTCGTACAAGTGTATCGAACACGACAGTCTTATCGTTAAGCAGGACAGAAAAGGCTGGTACTGGAACTCACGAGATATTGGCGGTGCAAACGCTATTGATTATCTCCAGCGAATACACGGACTAAGCTTCTCAGAAGCTGTCAATACACTCATAGGAGAACAGGAGTATCAAAAAACAAATATTACACCAATTCCCGAAGCAAAAAAAGCTGTTCGGGAATTTTCTTTGCCCGAAAGAACAGACGGTAAATTTACCCGTGCATTTGCGTATCTGAACAAAAGCCGAATGATAAACTCCAATATTATCTCAGAGCTAATGCACAACAACAAAATTTATCAGGATAAGAACGGAAATGTTGTTTTTGTCGGATTTGACAGCGATAACAATCCAAGAAACGCTGCATATCGAGGAACCCTGAGCAATGTTAAATACCGTGGCGAAGCAGCAGGCAGCGATAAACGGTTTGGCTTTTCTATGGAAGGTACAGTTAAAAATACGCTTTACGTCTTTGAATCGCCAATAGACGCTATGTCGCACGCTTCCCTTGCCGCCTACATACTCGAAAATAAAGACGCCTGGAAACAGCATAGCAGAATTTCGCTTGGCGGCTGTACTGATTTGGCATTGGAACAGTATCTGTCCGACCACCAGAATGTAAAAACCATAGTTTTTTGCCTGGATAATGACGAAGCAGGACGCTCCGCCACTGATAAGTTCCTTAAAAAATACAGCGAACAGGGATTTACCGTTCGCTCCCGTCCACCAAAAGAAAAAGATTATAATGATGATTTAAAATCATATCTCGTTGGTGAACTAAAAGAAAAATTAGCTCTTGAAAAAGACAAAAAGCAAAATAAAATGTTAAGATAATTGACTAAACCGAGGTTTATAATGTATAATGAAAAAGAAAGCATATTAACAATTGAAAAAATATCACTCATGTTGTCTGCATTTAACTGGTCCGAAATTCAGACGGATTCTATGTGGGCGCAGGGTATGAAAACGCTTTTGTTTGTTCGTGCCGAAATGAAAAAAATACGTCCCGATAAAAACTACCGCAAATCCGGTGACGATGATATGAGATACAAAATGTTCTTAAACCAGGCAAAGAAAGAGCTGGAAGCAGGAAACCCTTGGAACTGCTGTCATGAGCTTTCGGACTTATTTAAATTCGAGCCTGTTAGGCAGAAACGGATAGTCACAGCGTTAAGAGATTTTTTAAATGATATTTAATATTCAGAGGAGTGTAATATGGATTTTACAGAATTGGATAGTCTTCTTAGCGAACTTAACAATTACCGCCCGCTTCAAGAGGATGAAATAAAGCGCCTCCGAGATGATATTCTTGTGGATTACACATACAATTCAAATGCAATTGAGGGTAATACACTCACGCTTGATGAAACGGCTCTTGTTCTGAAAGAGGGCATAACAATAGGAGAAAAGCCATTAAAAGACCATCTCGAAGCAATAGGACACCGTGACGCTTTCTATTATGTCGAAGAGCTGGTAAAGGATAAAATCCCGATAAGCGAATCTGTTATAAGGAATATTCACGCCCTTGTTCTGATGAACAATCGAGAAAACAGGGGTATATACAGAAAAGTTCCCGTTCGCGTCGGTTCGGAATATCTTCCGCCCCAGCCATGGGAAGTACCGATAAAAATGGAACAGCTTGTAAAAGAATACAACAGCGACTGGACAAATCTTCACATAATAGAAAAAAACGCCTTGTTTCATCTTTCTTTTGAAAGCATTCACCCATTTATAGACGGAAACGGAAGAACAGGTCGTCTGCTGCTTAACCTTGAGCTGATGAAAAACGGCTATCCGGTCATAAATATTAAATTTGCGGACAGGCGCAGATATTATGATTGTTTTGCCGATTATCACAGAACAGGAAAAGCAGACAAAATGACAAGCTTGATAGCTGAATACGAAACCGCTGCAATAAAACGTCTGATTGATATAATGTCGCAGCGCGATAAGCTGATCACCGATGAAAAAAAGCGCAAAACTAATCTGTTCAGGTAACTTCCTAAGCACTTGCACTAAAGCAGGTGCTTTTATTTATTAACACAGAAAGGTTTATATTTATGAATGAGGAAAACATAACAAATTCACTGACAAACCGAGCGGAATTAGAAGGTATTCATCATTTAGACGAAAATTGCTTTGAACAGGTAGTTTATTGCTTCAATTCTAACGGACGCAGATTTTCTATCAGTCTTTCAGCCATTATGCACTGTCTTGAACTGGCGATAAAAAATGGAGATCTCCCTAAGCTGCCATCAAGCTGGTGCTTTAATATATCCGAAAATCTTCCGATAGAGTTTGATGATGATGTTTTCTATGACGATTTTTCCGAGATAGACAGATGGAAAACAGGAAGCTGCGACGAAATGGAAAATGGATAGCAATTTGACATAGGTTATACATAATGCTATAATAAGGAAGTGAAAATATGCATACCGATAACAAACTACCCGATGTAGTTTTTTACTTTGTTACCCCATATATATGCTCTTTCATCAGTTCGATAAGTATAATAACATGTTGCTTGGAAGATACCAATATGGACATAACTCAAATTATTTCAATTGTAGCTTCAATCTCAGTTCCTGTTCTTGTATCAATTATTGCATTTGCCGCTTCAGCCAAGAGCAGTAACAATACAACCAACGTCGCAAAATTTCAGCTCTCCAATGAACACACGGAGCTAAAATGTGGGCAAGGAGAAATAAGGTTATTTCAAAATGACATAAAAACCGGACAAAATGAACTCAAATCAAAAATTGATAAAATAAACGAATATGTAGTTGAAGAACGTACTCGCCGTTCTTTTTTAGACAGCAGCCAAAAAAACATTCAAGATAATATGAATGCACTATTAAATAATTGGCAAAGTTTAATTGCCGAAAATGCAGCATTAAAACTTGAAATCGAACAACTTAGAAAGAAGAATAAAAAGCTTGAAACCGAGCTAAACAAGGTAAAACCAAACAACAATCTTCCTCCGATATAACCAATCATAACAAGACCGCCTTATTGGGCGGCTTTTTTATTGGGAATAAATTTGACAGAATGGAGTTCAATATGTATAATGAAAAAAAGCAAAAAGAAACCATTACAGCATTAGCAGAAGAATTAAACGAATTTCGGCCTGTGAAAAATCCAACCGAAATAATGCAGGAAAAAGCATTCTCTACTTTATGTAAAGTGAAAGAATTGTTTTCAACCATTGAGCCTGACAATAAGTATAGATTTATAGGAGAAGTTTATTCGTATAGCGTTTTACACGGCGGATATTATTCATATTTTTATTGCCTGATTCCTGCAAAATGCTTTTTGACTAAAAAAGACTATTGGAACTGCTGCGATACTTTGAGAGGGCTTTTCGAAAAAGAACCAATCTGTCAGCCAAGAGTTATATCGGGTGTTCAGGAACTGTTGAGGGATTTATAATGTTCAAAAAGAAATCTTCATATGAAGAAGCTTCAATTCTCAGCTACACACAATTTAAAGAAGTCCTGTTTTTTATATCAAGCGTTGCAGAAAGCGAAATTGACACACTTAAAGCAGATGTCAGAAGTATATGCAACCTGAATTTTCTTAGATAATGGAAAGGATAAAAGTTGACATATCTAAACTTCTGGTTTATAATAAAAATGAAAGGCGGTGAGTATATGTGCGTTTATAAAATTGATGAAATCAAGGAAATAGTCACACCAATTGCGGAGAAATACGGATTCAGCAAAATTTACCTTTTTGGATCTTACGCTCGTCATAGCGCAACAGATGAAAGTGATGTAGATTTATATGTTGAGAATAATAATGTTCTCGGAATTAAATTTTTCGGCTTTTGTTCTGAATTAGAGGAAGCGCTGAAGAAACCTGTCGATGTCATAACAAAAGAAGCACTGTATGCTCCGTATAGTATTAAAACTAATCATAAACTTATATCAAATATCGAAAAAGAAAGGATTAGCCTATATGAGTGTTAAAACCGTCAGTGTTCTTGAACATATATTGCAGTACGCAAACGAAATACAGAACACAATTAACAGATTTGGTGACAATATAAACATTTTCGTAAATGACAATGATTACAGAAACTCATTGTGCATGAGCCTACTTCAAATCGGAGAGCTTACTACGCACCTTTCTGATGATTTTAAAATTGCTCATCCTGAAATGGACTGGAGGAATATTAAGCAGCTAAGAAATATATGCGCTCATAGATACGGAACATTAGACTACAACTTGATATGGGACATCGCTCATACTGACGTTCTGGATATAAAGTTGTTCTGCTCCGAACAGATTAAGCAGCTCGAAGCCGCTGACAAAAAGAAAAAGACTTCAAGAAACGCCCTTTCACTATAAAAACAAGAAGCTTGCTAAAATGGCAAGCTTTTTTTGTGATATATATATCACAATTTCTCAAAACCCCTTGACAAAGTAGTTAGTTTACGGTATAATATAATCACAGGATAAGGAAATCCACCAGAAAAGAGGATACTATGAAAAAGACATTATCAATCGCTTTATTAACACTCGCCGCTCTGATGTTTGTCGGCTGCTCA
>CAKSIR010000141.1 GCA_934462775.1 uncultured Ruminiclostridium sp. | reverse complement strand
TGGTGAGCCACCCGGGAATCGAACCCGGGACACCCTGCTTAAAAGGCAGGTGCTCTGCCGCCTGAGCTAGTGGCTCACCTTATTGTCAATGCAACGATAATTATTATATCAGAAAATGACTGCGTTGTCAACTGCTTTTTGCGAAAATTTTGGATTTGATATATTTTTTTGCTATTTTTCCTCTTTTTATACACAAAATATCAGTTTTTTATTGACAATTTACAAAAACTGACTTATAATTAAATCATAATATGATTAAGAGGTAGCCATTTGAGAAAAAAAGAAAAGGCGCAAGCGGTAATTGAACTGCTTAAGCAGGAATATCCCAATGTGAAATGTGCGCTTAATTATAAACAGCCGCACGAGCTGCTGATTGCAACAAGGCTTTCTGCGCAGTGCACCGACAAAAGAGTTAATATGGTTACTCCCGCGCTTTTTGAACGGTATAAAACTATTGCCGATTTTGCGGAAGCAGACGAGGCGGAAGTGGGCGAACTGATTAAAACCTGCGGATTGTTCAAAACTAAAGCAAGAGATATTGTTATGATGTGCAGACAGCTGCATGAGGATTATAACGATGTTGTTCCGGACACAATCGAAGAGCTTACCGGGCTGTCGGGCGTTGGGCGAAAAACAGCAAACCTTGTGTGCGGCGATTTATACGGAAAGCCTGCGTATGTATGTGATACGCACGTTATACGCCTTACCAACAGAATAGGGCTTGCAGAGGGCAAGGACGCAGTTAAGGTTGAGCAGCAGCTTCGGAAAATCATTCCGCCTGAGGAATCGCTCATGCTGTGTCATCGGCTGGTTTGGCACGGAAGACTTGTTTGCGGCGCCAGAAAGCCGCAGTGTGAAAAATGCGTTTTAAATGAAATATGTTCGCATAAATTGAAGTAATCGGAGGAACGTATGAACTACAACATTAAAGAGGTATCGTCACGCCTTAAGGCAACCAGAGAATACCTCGATATTACTCCCGAATATATGGCTGAAAAGACCAATACCTCCGTTGAGGAATATTTATCCTGCGAAGCAGGCGGAAAGGATTTCTCCCTTTCGTTTTTAAACGCCGCTGCCGATGCTCTCGGAATAGAGATGATTGAACTTCTTACGGGCGTTACTCCTACTCTTAAGAATTATTCGGTTGTGAGAAAGGGCGAGGGGCTTCCGATTGAAAGACGAATCGGACTTACATATCAGCACGTTGCATACTTATTTAAAAACAAGAAAATAGAACCCCTGGTTGTTACTGCGCCATACAGCGAAGAAGAGCAGAACAAGCCTGTTTATCTTTCGGTTCACGACGGTCAGGAAATGGACTTCATTCTTTCCGGAAAGCTGAAATTCGTAATCAACAATCACACGGAAATACTTAATCCGGGCGACTGCGTATATTATGATAGTACAAATCCTCACGGCATGATTGCCGATGGTGGTGAGGACTGCGTTTTCCTTGCAATACTTATATAACGGAGATATTTAATGGAAGAAGTAAAAAATTATTATAAGCATTTCGTTACGGAAGGATTCAATGAAAACGGAATACTGAATAAATTTGAGATAAATTGTCCAGATAACTACAATTTCGGTTACGATATAATTGATAAATTCGGAGAGCTTGAGCCGAACAGACGGGCGTTGATGTGGGTCAATCTTGCGGGAGATGAAAAGCTTTTCTCCTATTCGGAGCTCTCGAGGCTGTCGACTCAGGCTGCAAATATGTTTACGGCAATGGGCATAAAGAAAGGTGACAAGGTAATGCTTGTCCTTAAGCGCAATTATCAGTTTTGGTACGCCATAATCGGTCTTATCAAGATTGGCGCAATTGCAATCCCCGCCACACATTTGCTCACAGCTCACGATTTTGTTTATCGGTTTGAGCAGGCAAACGTAAAGGCTGTTGTCTGCACCTACGACCATAAGGATATTGCTCAGTTTGTCGAAGATGCCGAGGACGAAATGAAGCAGAAGCTGACCGTGAAGTTTATCGCAAACAGCAACGGCGGACGCAGCGGCTGGATTGACTTTGATGAAGAAATTAAGAAATATCCGACCGCTATGGAACGCGTTCACACCGAGTGCAGCGACCTTATGCTGCTGTATTTCACTTCCGGAACAACAGGCTACCCCAAAATGGTTGTTCACAACCACAAATACGCTTTGGCGCATATCCAAACTGCCGCCCATTGGCAGAACGTTGACCCTGACGGTATTCACCTCACTATTTCAGATACGGGCTGGGGCAAGGCTGCATGGGGTAAGCTTTACGGACAGATGTCCCTTGGCTCGTGCGTATTTGTCTATGATTTTGATAAATTTATTCCTGCCAATATGCTGAAAATAATGCAGGACTATAAAATAACATCATTTTGCGCGCCTCCTACAATGTTCAGATTTTTCATTAAAGAGGGACTTGAGCAGTACGATTTAAGCAGCCTGAAGTATGCAACAATTGCGGGCGAAGCCCTTAATCCAGAGGTTTACAACCGTTGGCTCGAATATACGGGCATAAAGCTGATGGAAGCGTTTGGTCAGACTGAAACAACAGCAATCCTTGCCAATCTTAAGGGAATGACCCCAAAGCCCGGCTCAATGGGTAAGCCGACGCCTTTGTATGATGTTGATATTGTTGACGAGAATAACAGGTCATGCCCACCCGGCGAGGTAGGCGAAATAGTTGTCCGTGCCGAACGCGGAAAGGACGGCTTGTTTAATGAATATTACCGCAATGACGAGCTTACAAACAGCGCGTGGCATGACGGATTGTACCACACGGGCGATACTGCGTGGCGGGATGAGGACGGCTATTACTGGTACGTTGGCAGAAACGACGATGTAATTAAGGCAAGCGGCTATCGCATCGGCCCTTTCGAAATAGAAAGCGTTTTGATTACTCATCCGTCCGTTCTTGAATGTGCGGTAACAGGCGCACCCGACCCGATAAGAGGACAGGTTGTAAAGGCTACGGTTGTTCTTGCGAGAGGCTACGAGCCAAGCGATGAGCTGGCAAAAGAGCTTCAGAATCATGTTAAGAAAAACACAGCGCCTTATAAATATCCTCGTATTGTAGAATTTGTAAACGAGCTGCCAAAGACAATAAGCGGCAAAATCAAGCGCGTTCAAATTCGCAACGAGGACAGCGAAAAAACGTCAAAATAACAAAATCAGCCGCAGAGGGTTTCCTTTGCGGCGTTTTTTGAAGGTTAATTATGGAAAAATACTACTTGTGGCTTTTACAGCTTATGGGGTTCGCAAATCCAAGAACGCACATACTTCTACGACATTACGGCAGCGCCGAAAACGCGTATAACGCCATCACGCAGGGCGACAGGACATTTTTCAGGCAGAATGAAACCGCATACATAAAAAGAGCGTCCATTGAGAAGTCCGAAAAGATTTTAAGCGACTGCAGCCGAAAGAATATCCGCATTATTACAATAGACGATGCCGATTATCCGTTTAGGCTCAAAAACATCTATAATCCGCCCATTCTGCTTTTTGTAAAAGGAAATATCGGCAAGGTTGACGATGAAATCTGTATTACGGGAGTAGGCGCAAGAAGCGCCAGCCCGTACAGCGAAAAAATCTGCCGCCGCATTTGCACCGACCTTTCAAGAATGGGAGTAACTCTTGTCAGCGGCATGGCTTACGGAATTGACAGGGCGGTGCATGAAAGCGCCGTTGCATTAGGCAACAGGACAATCGGTGTGCTTGCCTGTGGATTTGACGTTGAGTATCCGAGAAACAGCCGTGAGTTTACGGAGCGTGTGATAATGGAAAACGGCGCGGTTATATCCGAGCTGCTGCCGTCAACGAATGTCAATCCCAATTATTTTCAGGCGAGAAACCGCATTTTATCAGGTCTTTCCATAGGCACAATGGTGTTTCAGGCAAGCGTTAAGTCAGGCTCGCTTATTACCGCAAACTATGCGGTTCAGCAGGGCAGGGAGCTGTTCTGCGTTCCGCCCCATGATGTCTTTGACCCGCAGTATGCAGGAGTAATCGGCTATCTCCGCGACGGAGCGATTCCTCTGTTTAATCACCTTGACGTTGTTAATACGTTTTTCTCGCAGTTTACTGACGAAGCAATAATGCTGAGTAAGGAAAATTACAATATAAATCCCGACCGTGATTTTGTGTTTGAGAAGAAAAAAGACAGCGCAAAGTCAGATGAAACGCCTGCGAAAAAGCCTGAAAAGGAAACGGAAGAAGCTGCAGCCCGTTTCAATCGACACGAGCAATATGTCTTTTGAATTCAGAACCGTTGCCGATTTGCTTTCAGACGGTCCGAAGCACATAGATATTCTTATCAGAAAAAGCGGCTTCAACGCGGGAAAAATAAACGAGATACTTATTGATATGGAGCTTGAGGGGCTGATTGAGTGTATGCCCGGCGCAAATTACAAGCTTACGGTAAGCTGAAAAAAGCCTTTCGTGACGCAATGTCGGGAAAGGCTTTAGTGTTATCTGCTGCTTTCAATTAAGCCGAGTACCGCTTTCAGATGCTCGGCGTATTTATCGCAAAGCTCTGTCGGCTCCAATATCTGCGCCTTTGTGCCAAATTGGAACAGCCAGCCGAAAAACGGTTCGGGCTGTTCTGTTTTGATTAAGACGTTTACAGTAAAATGCTCATCTCCGTCTTTAGTTATTACAACGTCCTTTCCGAAACGGTCGATAACCACGTTGACAAGCGAGTTATCAAAACGCAGAGTGACGCGCTGGGCTTTTCCGCTGAACATTGAGAATGTGGAGCTGATGTAGTCCGTCAGATTGAAGCTTGCGGGAATAGGCTCGGAGTTTTCTTCTGATATTTCAACGCTGTCCATTCGGTCAACGCGAAAGTTGGAAATATCATTGTACTTTTCATAATGGGCGATCAGATAATAACGTTCGTCCTTCCACGCCAGAGCATAAGGAGAGCAGGTTCGCGTACCCTCACGGTAGATTTTTTTCTTGTTAAGTCCGTAATCGAAATATCTGAAAGTAATTTTCTTGTTTTCTGCGATAGCGCGATGGATTTGGTCAACGCTGATGTAAATTTTCTCGTTCATTGACTTAACTCGGTCGGCAACGTAAACCTGTCGCCGAAGCTGTTTCGCCTCGTACACGCTCGTCAGGGCTTCAAGCTTTTTTATCAGTTCCTTTGATTTCTTTTCGGTAAGGAATCGTGAGGAGGAAATAGCGTCGGCAAGCAGCTTAAGCTCAGGCGTTTCAAAATCTCTGCTGGCAACATAGTAACCGTGAGTATGACCCTTTACGGTGATTATGTCC
>CAKSIR010000140.1 GCA_934462775.1 uncultured Ruminiclostridium sp. | reverse complement strand
GCTCAGAAAAGGAAAAAAGCCGCTGCCCTTAAAGCAAAGCGTAAAAAAGAGCAGAAAAGCTATGAACGAAGGAGAACCTTTGCACACATTTTCGGCGGAGTTCTGCTGTCTGTGCTTATAATTTCGCTTTCGGCATTTTTCGCTTTTTATATAGTGCGTTCCGCTCTTGACTTTACGGGAATTGCACAGAATGAGTTCGATGTTGAAATCGAAATACCCGAAAACGCCACAACCGACGAGGTTGCCGACATTCTTCAGCAGAACGGCATTATTGATCTACCCAAGCTTTTTGAGGTCTATTCCAAAGTCAGCGACGCTGACGGAAAGTACATCAGCGGAATTTACACTCTCAGCTCGACAATGTCATACAGCTCAATTGTCAGGACCCTCCAGTCAGTCACAAAGGTGAGGGAAACGGTAACGATAAGAATTACCGAAGGCATGACAGCAAGGGAAATCGGCGAGCTGCTTGAGCAAAATTATGTATGCCGCGCCGATGATTTTGCTAAATATTACAAGGATAAGCAGAACAAGTACAGCTTTGAAAAGCGAGTGCTTCAGAATTCGCTGAAATTCAATCAGCTTGAGGGCTATTTGTTCCCTGATACCTACGAATTTTTCGTTGTTGACGAGCTGAAGGACGATCCCGATTATGATACAAGCACTTATGCAAAAACCGCTGCCGACAAGATGTACGCTAACTTCAACGAAAAGATTACGAAGGAAATGTACAAGAAAATGAACTCAATGGGACTCACTCTTGACGAGCTGATAACCCTTGCGTCAATGGTTCAGTCTGAGGCGGGAACAGTTGAGGATATGCAGCTTGTTGCCAGCGTTTTTCTGAACAGACTTCACAACAGCGAGGTTTACCCGTATCTCCAGTCGGACGTTACCGTGCTTTATGTTGAAAATAACATCAAGCCTTACATTGACGGAAAACAATCGGATTACACAGATATGTTCAACGCATACAACACTTATGTCACTGTGGGAATTCCGGTTGGACCTATCTGCAATCCAGGTATGGACGCCATTAAGGCAGTTCTTGACGCGCCAAGCACAAATTACTACTACTTCTGCGCAAACGAGGATACCCTTGAAATGTACTATGCGTCCACAGTTGCTGAGCACGAGCGCAATCTGGTGCTTGCAGGACTTGCTGAATAAACCCGAAAGGATATTGTAATGTTGGAATTACTGTCGCCGGCAGGCGATTATGAATGTTTGCAGTCAGCCGTTGAATACGGCTGCAACGCAGTTTATCTTGGCGGAAAAATGTTCGGAATGAGAGCTAATCCGAAAAATTTTGACGCTGACGCTTTAAAGAAAGCGGTTGAATTTGCCCACAGCAAAGGCGTAAAGGTTCACCTTACCTGTAACACGCTGCCTACAAACGATGAAACGGAGCAGTTTCCGGAATTTATAAAATATGCTCAGGACTGCGGCGTTGACGCGGTTATAGTCTGCGATCTGGGCGTTATGGCAATGGTTAAGAAGTACGCTCCGAGGCTGGAAATTCATATGTCGACGCAGGTCGGTATTGTGAACTACGTTACCGCCAACGAGCTTTACAAAATGGGCGCAAAGAGAATTGTTCTTGCGCGCGAGGTCGGTATTGAGGAAATCAAGAAAATCCGCGATAAAATTCCCGACGATATGGAAATTGAAACCTTTGTTCACGGCGCAATGTGCGTTTCATTTTCGGGAAGATGTCTGCTTTCGTCGTACCTTACGGGACGTGACGCGAACAGAGGCGAATGTGCTCAGCCTTGCAGATGGAAGTATTACCTTATGGAGGAAAAGCGCGAGGGACAGTTTTATCAGCTCTTCGAGGACGACAGAGGTTCCTATATTCTCAACGCCAAGGATATGTGCATGATAGAACATCTGGACAAGCTGATAGACGCAGGCGTTACCAGCTTCAAAATTGAGGGTCGCGCAAAATCGTCATACTATGTGGCAACAGTGACCAACGCTTACCGTGCAGCGCTTGACGCTGTTTCAAAGGGCGAAAGCGTTCCGCAGTGGGCAAGGGAAGAAGTGTTCAAGGTAAGTCACCGCCCATACTGCACAGGCTTCTTCTTCGGACATCCAAATGCCTGTCAGTATTACGAGGACAGCGGTTATCAGCGCGAATACGATTTTGTCGGAGTTGTTGACGGCTTTGAAAACGGTATTCTGAACATTACACAGCGCAATTATTTCAAGCGCACCGACAATTTAGAAATTCTCTCTCCAAATTCACAGCCTGTAAAGTTTGCACCTGAAAAGATATACAATCTGGCAGGGGAAGAGGTAGAAATAGCAAACCATGCTACCGAAAAGCTGAAGGTTCCTTTTGACAGAGCTTTTCCGCCTCATTCCATTATCCGCAGACCTTCGGAAAATTAAGAAAACGGTATCTGAACTAAATCAGATACCGTTTATTATTTGTCGTCAGTTTTGTCAACAGGCTTCAGTGCCGTATTGTCAAGTGGATTTTTATCCACCGCCTGCTTAAGCTGCTTGTTTGCAACATGGGTGTAAATCTGGGTTGTTCCAAGGTTCTCATGGCCAAGCACCTCTTTCAGCACCCGCACGTCAACTCCGTTCTGATACATCAAGGTTGCTGCGGTGTGACGAAGCTTGTGTACCGAAAATCCCATGCCTGAAAGCCCGGCAAGCCTGAGCTTTTCGTCTATTATCTGTTCAACGCGTCTGTTGGAAATGCGCGTACCTCTTGAACTCAGAAAGAGAGCGTCGCATTTTTTGAATTCATTGGGACGTCTGGAAACGCACAGCTTATATGCTTCCTTACAGGAGCTGTTGAGGTAAATAATACGCTCCTTGCTGCCCTTGCCGAGAACCTTAATATATGAAACTTTTTCGCCTGTGTCAAAGTCCATCGTTTCAATGCAGCTGTTCACATTCAGCCCTACAAGCTCGGAAAGACGCATTCCGCAGTTAAGGAAAAAGGTTACCATGCAGAAATCACGCGCGTCCTGCCAGCTGTCTATAACCGAAATCTGATTAAGCAAATGGGTAGCTTGCTCAACGGTAAGGTGTTTTGGCAGCGCGGGCTTTGGCGTTGGCAGCTCAAGCCGCTGAGCGGGACTGACGTCAAACCACATTTTTGTGTAGGTAAGGTATTTGTAGAACTGCCGCAGCGAAACGCCTTTTCTTGAGCGTGCCTTGGCTTGATTTTTCAGCTCGTCTGCCGTAAATGTAAGATATTCCAGCAAATCTTCAAGGGTAACTTTTTTTACAAGCTCCTCCGAACAATCCTCTATTCTGATATTTTCAAAGTCGTTTTTTGAAGCAAGTCCGTTTTTTATCTTCAAGAAACGCAGATAAGTCTTTAAGTCGTAGTAATAGTTTTTTACGGTCAACGCAGAGCGTGACTTAACCGTTGTGAGATAATTCAGAAAGTCATTCAGATATGACGGACAGTCGCTTTTATAATCAAATTCCATGACAAATCCTCTCAGTGCCTTAGTTACTGTAACAATTATAGCACGAAAAGAGGTTTTTTTCAATATCAGCTGCTCAGCTTTTCAAGGTCGTTTTTCAGACGTTTGATAATGCGCTTTTCGAGCCGTGAAATATAGCTCTGTGATATTCCTATTAAATCTGCAACCTCTTTTTGAGTTCGCTCTTTACCGTCCTTCAATCCGAAACGCATTTCCATAATCAGCTTTTCACGATCGTTAAGCTTATCGACCGCCTCAAGCAGCAGCTGCTTCTCAACCTCGTTTTCGATATTCACATTGACAATATCGTCGTCAGTTCCCAGAACGTCTGACAGCAGCAGCTCGTTTCCGTCCCAATCAATGTTCAGCGGCTCGTCAATAGATACCTCGTATTTATATTGATTGGATTTTCTGAGAAACATGAGAATTTCATTTTCAATGCAGCGCGACGCATATGTTGCGAGCTTGATGTTCTTGTCCGTGCTGAACGTGTTTACAGCCTTGATAAGTCCGATTGTACCGATTGAAATTAGGTCTTCGATTCCAACACCGCTGGATTCAAACTTCTTGGCAATGTAAACCACCAATCGCAGATTGTGAACAATAAGCGTTTCGCGTCCCTTGTTGAAGTCGGTTTCCAACAGCCTGAACGCAATTTCTTCATCTTCCTTTGAAAGCGGAGGCGGCAGCGATTCAGCACCGTTTATGTATAAAACCGACTTTTCACCCAGTAATCTGAGCATTAAGATATGAATTTTCTGCATTACTGCGTTCATTTCTCTCATCCTTTCATCTATAAGATTATTTTGGGGTTAAAAATAGCTTGATGGTTGCTGCTGTTTTCTGAAATGCCAATCAGTGCGCAGACATCCTTTGATGTTTTGCCGTTAGAAATCGTGATTTTGTCAGGCTTGTATGCAACAACGATTCCGCTTTTTCCGATAGTGGAGTAGGGAATAATCCGCACTCCTTTTATCGCTGAGCCGCTGATCAGTATATTTTCAATGCCGTCAGGCGCAGCCGCTTTGCATACCTCCGGGCTGCATATTATAACCGGAAGCCCTGTAACAAAGTCGACAAGTGAATTTCCGCTGTCGGCAAACCCGTCAATAACAACCTGTGCCTTGTTGTAAACGATTACCACTTTGTATTTCGCATCAGTTGCTGACCTTAAATCAAAAATATATCGTACAAGTCGTATTGCAAAATAAGAAATAAGAGTCGAAACAGTTATTGTAAAAAACGAAATATCGAAATAGACGATTCCATTATTGTAGACCATGCCAAGGGGCGCGGCAAAGAACCATAAAAGCAGCATTATGCCTGCAAAAATCAGGTTTACCAGCATAAAAATCACAAATTTGCGTGTAAACGTGCGGAAGTCTTTGAATCCGAAGGAACTTGCCGCAATCACACAACCGCAAATGCATTTAAGCAAAATATTAAGCGGCAGAATAAGGCTCGGCAGTAAAATTATCAACGAGGATAAGCCGCCTAAAATTGAACCTGCAATGCAGCGTCCAACGGAAATTTGCAGATGCATAAAAATTGCAGTTGCTTTTATAAGAAAAAATGTTACATATATATTTATTATTATGAGAACATCTATGTAAATCGTCATTCAATCACCATGTTAATTATACATTCTTTTGCATGAGAAAAATGTCATTGTAACAGAGATTTTTCTGCGATTTCATGGTGTGTATGAATTGTTTTTGACGTTTTGAGTGGTATATTGAGTTTTTGTGTTTTTATGGGCGGGTGGTTCTCTTGATTGCGTAAAACTTCAATTATGCGAAATCGGCTGTAAATTTATGGAACTTAAAAACATCTATCTTCTTCTCCGCAATAATAAAAAATCTCCTATGGCATACATACCATAGGAGATGAAAAAACATTTTATCAAGCCATCAGCTTAACCATAACCGCCTTCTGTGCATGGAGTCTGTTTTCAGCCTCGTCAAAAA
>CAKSIR010000139.1 GCA_934462775.1 uncultured Ruminiclostridium sp. | reverse complement strand
GCGGATACTCAGGACTCTGCCCTAAGTATCCGCTGCTTTTTTAGTAAATCTCAACAGCCTTTTGCTTTTCTTGCCACTGAAAAATCTTTTCGGTTTTCTTATAATACAACATCGACGCTTGTGCTTATACAAGAAGCTTTCTTATGCTGTCAAACGGCTCGACCGTGCGCTTAAGAATCCCTTTCATATATGCAATGCAAATTCCGTAATTGGTTATCGGAACTCCCGCTTCATTGGCGCAGGCGATTCTGTATTTCATCTCGCGCTCGTTAAGGGTACAGCCGCCGCAGTGGATTATCAGCTTATACCTGCTCAAATCTTCCGGGAACGTACCGCCCGAGCTGAATTCAAAGCTGAAATCCTTGCCTGTGTACTCCCTGACCCAGTTTGGCAGCTTTACAGTGCCAATATCCTCGCATTGTCTGTGATGAGTACAGCCCTCGGAAATAAGTATTCTGTCGCCGCTGCAAAGGCTGTCGAGTGCGGTAACTCCACGCACGTTTGTTTCAAGGTCGCCCTTGTAGCGCGCCATGAGTATCGAAAACGAGGTGAGCTGAATATCCCTCGGAACTATTTTTTCAACCTTTGCAAACGCCTGACTGTCGGTAATAACGATTTTCGGCTTTGTGCCAAGCTTTTTCAGCGTATCCTCAAGCTCGGTATCACGACAGACAATTGCCGCTGCGCCTGCTTCAAGGACGTCGCGGATCGTCTGCTGCTGAGGCAGAATAAGCCTGCCCTTCGGCGCCGCTTTATCAATCGGGACAACCAGCACCGCAAAATCCCCCTCATTCAGCAAATCTCCGCATATCTGCATTGTTTCGTTCTTTACGTCAAGCTTTCTGCCTATCATTTCCTTAAGCTCAAAAATGTTGATTTTGTTCAGTGCGTCCGTGTAAATTTCATCAGCGGCAGGCTTCGGAACACTGTCAAGCAGACCGCATTTGTTTATTACCTTAATATAAGGTACCTTGCGTTCTTTGAGCTTTTCGATTATTTCCTCGTCAAATGCCGTAACGCCTTTTGTGCCGTCAATTACAACAAGAGCAATATCCGACTTGAACAGCACGCGGTAGCTTTGCTTCACACGCTGACTTCCAAGCTCCCCCTCATCGTCAAGACCTGCCGTATCAGTAATCAGTACAGGTCCAAGAGGAAGCAGCTCCATCGCCTTTGAAACAGGGTCGGTAGTTGTTCCTGCGGTATCGGAAACCACTGCAAGCTCCTGCCCTGTTATAGCGTTGATAAGACTGGATTTTCCCGCGTTTCGTCTGCCGAAAATGCCGATGTGAATACGTTCTGCATTTGGTGTGCTGTTAAGGCTCATAGATTGCTCCTTTCAATAAATCAGAATCTGAAATCTCTCTGTCCGTTAATGATATTGTTTATATATTCGGTTGCTTTCGTGCGAACCTTTTCGTTAGGGATTGTTTTAAGCTCTCTTGCTATAAGCTCCTCGCCGATACGCTTTGTGTCCTCGGACGCATAGTCCTCAAGGTACTCCTTTAAGGTCATAAGCGCATTAGGGTGACAGCAGTTCTGAATCTGCCCCGATTTGCAAAGACTCATAAAGCGGTCGCCCGTTCTGCCCTCGCGGTAGCAGGCAGTGCAGAACGATGGGATATAGCCAAGCTTCATCAGCCAGTTCACAACCTCGTCAAGACTTCTGTTGTCGGATACGTCAAACTGAGCAGAGTTGTCCTCCTCAGGCTCAGGCTCGTAATATCCGCCTACGCTCGTCTTTGAGCCGCCGCTTATCTGTGAAATTCCGAGATGCAGAACTCTTTCGCGGGATTTTTGACTTTCGCGGGTGGAAACAATCATTCCCGTATAAGGAACCGCAATTCTAAGACAGGCAACTATCTTTGCAAAGGTGTCGTCTGAAATGCCGTTATCAAACTCATCGGGGTCAATATCGTCTGCGCGTCTTACTCGCGGAACGGAAATAGTGTGAGGACCTACTCCGTGAACGGCTTCAAGATGCTCCGCGTGCATAAGCAGACCCGCAAATTCGTATCTGTAAAGCTCCAATCCGAACAGCGCGCCGATACCAACATCGTCAATGCCGCCCTCCATCGCTCTGTCCATTGCCTCGGTATGATATGCGTAATTGTGCTTTGGTCCTGTCGGGTGCAGACGCTCGTAGCTTTCCTTATGATATGTTTCCTGGAAAAGAATGTATGTTCCTATTCCCGCCTCCTTAAGTCTGCGGTAGTTTTCAACGGTTGTAGCGGCTATGTTTACATTTACTCTGCGGATAGCGCCGTTTTTGTGCTTTATCGAATAGATAGTGTCGATACATTCAAGTATGTATTCAAGCGGATTGTTCACCGGGTCCTCTCCCGCTTCAATCGCAAGGCGCTTGTGACCCATGTCCTGAAGCGCTGTTACCTCCCTGCGGATTTCCTCCTGTGTAAGCTTTTTGCGGCAGATATGCTTGTTCTTTGCATGATACGGGCAGTAAAGACAGCCGTTGACGCAGTAATTCGACAAATATAGCGGCGCAAACATTACAATTCTGTTGCCGTAAAAATCCTTTTTTATCTGCTCGGCAAGACTGTATATTTCCTCGTTTTTTTCGGGAATATCGCAGTCCAGCAGTACAGCCGCGTCCCTGTGAGAAAGCCCCTTTCTCTGCTTTGCCTTTTCGATTATGCTGTCGATAAGCTCTGCATTATGCTTGTTTTTTTCTGCATAGGCAAGGGTTTCGGTAATTTCCTCATGGTTGATAAATTCTTCCGCTTTTAATGATTTGGGATCATATTTGTACATTTTTATTTCCTTTCAGTAAAAGAAGCGTGGTCGCCTCTGGATTCAACAATTTCAAAGCCTGCCGATTTAACGCGGTTTTCAAGGCACTTTCTGCACTGAGCGGATTCATCGCCTGTGCAGATTTTATTGTCGTACAGCAGGTATTTTTTTCTTACATCGGCAGGAGAAAGGTTGGGCATGACAACGTTTGCGCCGACTTTCAGCGCAAGCTCTCTGCCGCTTGGGTGGATAGTGCCAAGAGCGGTGGTTGCAGGCAGCAGCACCTTTGGCAGCGCAAGCCTAACCAGCCCCAGCATAAAAAGCGTAAGCTCCGCAGTTCCCTGCTCCATATCAGCAAAAGGCGTTGCATGATGCGGAACGAACGGACCTATTCCCACCATTTCCGGCTGCAATTTTTCCAAAAAAAGCATATCCTCCGCAAGACATTCAGCCGTCTGATAGGGCGTGCCTACCATAAATCCCGCTCCCGTCTGGTAGCCGATTTCCTTCAGCGTGAAAAGGCAATCCTGCCTGTGCTTAGCGGACAGCTGCGGTGGGTGAAGCTTTGAATAGTGCTCGTAATTTGCCGTTTCATGCCGCAGGAGATAGCGATCGGCGCCGCTTTCGAAATATCTGCGGCAGCTTTCCTCGCTTTTCTCGCCAATCGACAAGGTAACTGCGCAATCGGGATATTTCCCCTTGATTGACTTTACAATGCCGCATATCATGTCGTCGCTGTAAAATGGGTCCTCGCCCCCTTGCAGCACAAACGTTCTGAAGCCGAGTCCGTAGCCCGTTTCGCAGCAGTCAAGTATCTGTTCTTCCGAAAGCCTGTATCTTTCCGCCGATTTGTTGCTGCGCCTTATTCCGCAGTAATAGCAGTCGTTTTTGCAGTAGGAGGTAAACTCAATCAGCCCTCTTATGTACACCTCCCTGCCGTAAATTTCCTCTCGGACTGCCGAGGAACGAGCAAAAAGGTAATCGGAAATTTCCTCTCGGTTTTCAATAAGCCTTGTATATTCTCTCTTTTCAAGGTGATTTTCCTTATGAAGCTTATCAACAAGCGCCCTTAATTCTTCTATTTTCATCACTTCCTTAAAAATAAAAAAAGCTGCGCCAAGGCACAGCTTTACAGTTTTGGGTAAAACAAAAACGCCTTGCTTTCTCCTCAGTTTTCTTCGGAGTCAGGTAGGTTTGACTTTATTAAATTGTCCTTGACGTTCAGCGAAAGTAAACTCGCGCTTCACGAAAGATTTTAATAAATTTTATCACAAATTGGCGTTTCAGTCAATACGGCGTTTTATACTAAATATTGCGGTTTATTTTGTCTAATTTATAAAATCAGTTGAAGGTTACATAGCCCGGTTCAGCGTTGTCTGTAATCTTGAACTCATCGACGTATAGCAGCGGGAACGGTCTGTCCTCGCCCTTTGGCTGATGTCCGTGAACCTGTGCGGTAACCTCTGCCCACTGTCCCTCGGTAAATTCGGGAACCTTATCCTGACACACGCAAACAAGCCCCAAAGTCTGAACATCGTTTTCGCAGCAGGTCATCGCCTTTCTGCCGATGATAAAGCAGCGGTCGGGATTATTGCGGACAGCCTTTTGCAGGTATCCTCTGATTTTTACCTCCTTGCCCTCATAGCGTTCGGTATTCTCCATAAGGTCAAGATACCAGATACCGAAGTCCATATTATCAATGTCAATTAGTCCTGCGTCAAGGTCGAAGGGGAGCTGATCCATTGTGTCGTACATTTCTCCGTCAGGCTTTTTGAACACAACCTCCGCTCCGAGGCTCAGGGACTTTACAATTCGGCGCATTGAAGCCTGATTCATATTCTCGGTGCAGCGGTTGAAAATAACCGTATCCGCACGCTTAAACTGCTCGGAGAAAATCATCTTCATGTTCTTGAAGTAAACATCGTAGGTCATGCAGTTTACGGCAATCAGAGTCTGGGCGATTGCAAGGTTGTCCTTCCACTTCATGTCGTAAATAGTTTCGCACTTCCACATTCCGTTGTATTCAACGAAAACAGCGTCAGGACGATGCTTTTTGTAAAGCTCGCTTATCTTGTCGGCGGTAAATTCCGACTCCTTGAGGATATACTCAATTTCAACATAGTTGTCCTCCATAAGCTGCTCGTTGTATTTCTTTGGTCCTCTTTCGCAGCAGATAAGCAGAATTGTTCCGATTCCCTCGAACATTCCCGCCTCCAAAACCTCCTCAATCAGAGATGTTTTTCCGCTTTCAAGCAATCCGTTAAAGATAAATACCGGTTTTTTTCTCATTGGCTTTGTCCTTTCAGAAGAAAGATTTATAAAGTAATGTGCCATGTTTTGCATGGCACAATTTAATTCAATTAAAGCATAAACAGCTTTTCAAGCTTTTCCTTTTCAAGCTTTACGCCGATAACGCAAAGGCTGCCGATGCAGGCAGGCTGTCCGTCACGGATTTCGTAAGCGCCCGGTGTAAGGTCATAGTAGAACCACTTGCCGTCATCGCTCTGAAGCATACCCTTTGCGCGGAGGATAGTGCCGTATTCGGTGCTTGCTTTGTCGGCAAGAGCTTTCAATATACCCTCAAGCTCATTTTTTGTGTACTTGCGTACCGTTTCCTTGCCCCAGCTTGTGAATACTTCGTCAGCATGGTGGTGATCGTGGTCGTGGCAGCCGCAG
>CAKSIR010000138.1 GCA_934462775.1 uncultured Ruminiclostridium sp. | reverse complement strand
TAAATAAAATCTCCCCCGCTTCGGGGGGGAGATGATATTATTCGGCGTAAGTGCTCATTTCCTTGACAAGCTTCACGTCGACCAAGGCGTCCACGGCAATTCCGTTTTCGGTGTACTCCTCGGAAAAAACCTTGCCAAGCCGTCTTATGTCGGCGATAAGCCCTGCTTTATCGTAAGGGAACAGCAGCTTCATGCGCCTTGCGCTTTCGGGCAGGTTACGGGCGATTGCCTCAAGCAGACGGTCTAACCCCTCTCCGGATTTTGCCGAGATTTTTACCGTATTCTCGTTTTCGGGAATGCTGTTTTCAAGCAAATCGCATTTATTAAGTACGTTCACAACGGGAATTTCCCCGCAGCCAAGCTCCGCCAGAATTTCCTCCGTTGTCTTTGCCTTGTCAGCCGCCTCAGGGTCGGAAACATCGCAGACATGGAGGATTATATCGGCGCTTGCCGCCTCCTCAAGAGTGGATTTGAACGCTTCTACAAGGTGGTGCGGCAGACGGCGGATAAGTCCTACCGTGTCCACAAGCAGCAGCGAGCGGCCGTCTGGCAGCTCGATTGCCCTTGAGGTAAGGTCAAGAGTTGCGAACAGCTTATTTTCCGCAAGAACGCCTGCGTCGGTAAGTTTATTCAGCAGAGTGGATTTACCAACGTTAGTGTATCCGACGATTGCGCCTGTAAGCACGCTGTCCTTTTTGCGGCGGGAGCGTGAAAAGCTTCTGCGGGTTTCAAGCTCCTTCAGCTCGCCCTCGAGCTTTTCGATTCTTCGCCTGATGTGACGCTTGTCCGTTTCAAGCTGGGTTTCGCCGGGACCTCGCGTGCCGATACCGCCTCCAAGACGGGACATGGACGTGCCTATTCCCGCAAGACGGGGCAGGCGGTATTTAAGCTGAGCAAGCTCAACCTGCAGCTTTCCCTCGCCGGAAACGGCGCGGCCTGCGAATATATCCAGTATCAGCATTGTTCGGTCGATTACGCGGACGTTCACCACGTCCTCAATGTTGCGTATCTGGCTGGCGGTAAGCTCGGTGTCGAAAATCACCAGCTCTGCTTCAAGATTTGCCGCAAGCTCGGCGATTTCCTCTATTTTTCCCTCGCCGATAACCGTTGCGCTGTCGGGCGCAGGGCGCTTCTGCACAACTCTTGCGACAACCTCCGCCCCTGCCGTATCGGCAAGCTCGGTAAGCTCGTCAAGCGAAACGTCGGCGTCATAATCCCCTAAATCAACAGCCGCCAAAATGGCTTTTGTGCGGGCTTCTTCATTTTGTGTGTTAAATAATTCTGACATAAATATTACCCCCTTTAAAAAAGGAAACGCAGTTAAAATCACTAAGGAGTTGATTGCTATGCTATTCAAAAAGTACGATGTCATTATCGTAGGTTCGGGCGTATCCGGCTTATACGCCGCCCTCAACCTCAACAAGAACCTGAAAATCCTCATGCTGTCAAAGCGCGAGCTTACCCTCTGCAATTCCGCGCTGGCACAGGGCGGCGTTGCTGCCGTAATGGACAAAAAGGACGACGATTTCTCCCTGCACATTAAGGATACGCTGATTGCAGGCGGCTATCAGAACGACATGGACAACCTGAAAATACTGGTTGAACAGGGTCCTACCGATGTAAAGAACCTGCTGAAATACGGCGTGGATTTCGACCGCAAACCCGACGGCTCTATCGACCTCACCCTTGAGGGAGGACACTGCCGTCACAGAATCGCTCACCATAAGGACAGCACAGGCTATGAAATTGTTACCCGCCTTATCGATGGCGTTAAAAAGCTGGAGAATGTGACTATCGTTGAAAATTCTCATCTTCTGGGACTGAAAAAGGAAAACGACAATTTCCTCTGCGATGTTCTCCATGACAATCAACACAACTATTATACTACAAAAGCAGTCATTCTTGCAACAGGCGGAATAGGAAGAGTTTACGATTTTACCACAAATTCGGCTATTGCAACAGGCGACGGTATTCAGTTCGCCTACAATTTAGGCGCTGAAATCAAGCATCTGAGCTATGTTCAGTTCCACCCCACAGCCTTTGCCGATAAGGAAAACAGAGAGTGCTTCCTTGTATCCGAGGCGGTAAGAGGCGAGGGCGCGTATCTGCTCAACGGCAACAAGGAGCGTTTCATGCACAAGTACGAGCCTGAGCGCAAGGAGCTTGCTCCCCGCGACGTTGTTTCAAAGTGCATGATGCAGGAAGCAAAGGCAATCGGCAGCAACGACTTCTACCTCGATATTTCCTACAAGGACCCCGAGTTTGTGAAGAACAGATTCCCTATGATTTACAAGAGAGTGCTTGAAAAGGGCTACGACATGACCAAGGAGCCTATCCCGATTTATCCCTGTCAGCATTACCTGATGGGCGGCATTGCGGTAAACGGCTATGGCGCAACCACTATCAAGGGACTGTACGCGGCAGGCGAATGCGCTCATACAGGCGTTCACGGAAATAATCGGCTTGCCAGCAACTCGCTGCTTGAAGCTCTTGTTTTCTCCCGTCTGATTGCGGAAAACATCAACGAAACAACTCCTGCCGACAAGGACTACAAGGACGTTGAAATTGACTATCCGTCCCCGGAGGGCGAACCGCTGCCGACAGGCATCAGAACCGAAATCCGCCACATTATGCAGAAGTCGTTCTTCGTTGTGCCGAACTACGAGGAGGCTGCAAAGGACATTCACAGAATAACAGAAATAAAGGACAACCTTGACAAGACACATTATGCGGTCACACCCGACTACATTGAGGCAAAGTCCCTTGCTACCGTTGCGTACATAATTCTCACCGAGGTTGTTGAAAGAGGCAAAAAGGAAGGTATTATCAAATGAAATTGATGCAGTTTTACGTTGACGACTTAATCAAAACCGCTTTAACAGAGGACATAAACTACATTGACAGCACCACCGACCTGCTTATTGACGAAAACGACATAAGCGAGGCTTACTTTGCTGCCAAGGCAACAGGCGTTATCGCAGGTCTTGACGTTGCGCTTCGCGTATTTGAGCTGCTGGACGGCGAAATCGAGATTGTGCGCCATTTCAAGGACGGGGACGCCGTAAAGAGCGGCGACATTATCGCCGAGTTCAAGGGTCACACCTGCGCAATGCTTAAGGGCGAGAGAACAGCCCTCAATCTTCTTCAGCACATGAGCGGAATTGCAACCTACACAAACAAATGCGTAAAGCTTGTCGAGGGCACAAACGCAAGCATTGCCGACACAAGAAAGACGCTGCCCGGAATGCGCCCGCTTCAGAAGTATTCCGTAGTTGCAGGCGGCGGAAGAAATCACCGCTACAACCTTACCGACGCGGCAATGCTCAAGGACAATCACATTGACGCATACGGCGGAATTACGGCGGCGGTAACCGCTCTCAGAAAAAAGGCGGGTCATATGCTCCAGATTGAGGTTGAAACGAGAAACCTTGACGAGGTTGAGGAAGCGCTGGACGTTGGCGCAAACGTAATCATGCTGGACAATATGGACTGCGCAGCAATGAAAGCGGCAGTTGAAATGACGGCAGGAAAAGCGAAGCTTGAAGCAAGCGGCAACGTTACCCTTGACAACATCAGGGAAATTGCCGAAACGGGAGTTGATATTATCAGCCTTGGCGCGCTTACGCACAGCGTAACTGCGTTTGATATTTCAATGAAGTGGAAGAAAAAGTGATTTGACGGAAAGTTCGTCTGAGGAAAACACAGGATTAAAAGAAATAACCGCCCATAAACGGCGGTTATTTTTTATTCAGCGCTCATTTCTGAGGCCGCGGCTGTTTCCGAAACGGTCTGCTCTGCCTCGGCAGAATCGCTTTGCGCGACTTCGGAAACCCCGCCCCCATCTCTGACTGTGGTGTTTTCATCTTCATCGTCACCTACCAGTGACTTGTATTTCTTCGGCTTTGGATTCACCTTTCTGAAAAGCAGCGCCTGCTTGTACAGGTCGGGATAGTTCTCCTGAAGAAAGCGTATGTCCTTTGTGGGAACTCGGTCGCCGTTCATGATGCGTCTTGCTATTTTCATGCAGGTCGCAACGGAATCAATGCTTTTGGAGTTGGATTTGGAGCTTTCATCGACGGATTTTATCTGCTTTATGAGAGCGTCAATATATGTTGAACCAAATTTATCCTCGGAACGTGAAAAGCTGTCCTTTTTCGTCTGAGCGGCTTTCTTTTCAGCCTCCGCCTTTTTTATGTCTGCCATATTTTTTGACGCAATGTCGGCAAGATTCTGCTTTATATTTTTGGCGTCCCTCAGTCTTGCGCTTTCTATTTCCATTTCCGTCACCTCAATTATTATATCGGCAGGAAAAAGAAAAAGTTAAGAGAAGATAACCTTGATAATGCTTTTTATACAGTCCCCTCTGCGGCAGAACGGCATTCTGCGGCTAAGTCCTCTGCGCATGGCAACCGGCAGCTCCGTAACCGTTCCCTTAAGCTTAAGGTGGCTGCAAAGTATTTCCGCAAGCAATGTGCGGTCCCCCGACCGCAGCTTCATGTCGAGCAGCTCGCTGCGGCAGAAGCCGTACATTCCGGACCCCATGTCGCCTATTCGGCAGCCGTATTTAAGACTGATAAGCTTTGCGATGATTTTGCTGTAAAGTCGGCAGGAACGAGGTATATCCGGATTGCTTTCGTCTGCAAAGCGGTTTCCCATTACGGCTTTTTCGCCGCTTGTCAAGGCGTTGTAAAAGCTCGGAACCGTTCCGCAGTCGCAGTGCATATCGCAGATTATGATGTATTTTTCCTTCGAGGCGAGAATCGCTGCGCGGACAATGTTTCCCCAGCCTTTCTGCGGAGTCGACACGACGGCAGCACCTTTTTCAAGGGATTTCTGGACGGAGTTGTCGCTGCTCATGCTGTCTGCGACAATGACTCTGCCTTTAATGCCGTAACGGCGGAGAACGCCCATTGCTTCTCCTACGCAGGCTGAAATTCTGTCGCCGCCGTTGAGGCAGGGTATGATTATTGAAAGATCGTATTCTTGCATACAGTGCCTCCTTTTTTGTTTATTTTAGCATAAGAACATTTCACTTTGGTTACAATAAGGACATTTCTTGTCGTTCTAAAGTAACATTTAAGTAACATTTTTCTTACATAAAAGTTACATTGTCGAAATAATACACAAAAAGTCGGATAAAATTGCATTCTTTTTTGGCAGCTGACGAAAAATGCGGTTACAAAGCGGTTTCAATTCGGTACACTGTATTGCGTCAAGCCCTGTTTGCAGGTATAATAAAGGCAAGCTAAAGAAAAAACGCAGAAACGAAAGTTAAGTAAATTAACAACCCTCCTTAATTGTCTTAGAGTCCGTTTTTGCTTGACATATAAAAACCTCCATAAAATCACCCCCGATTCAAAAGCTGATTACGGCAGCTTTGCGAATCGGGGATTTTCCTTTTGGAAAGCCATTTTCGCGGTTTTTTAAATAACCTCTTGACAAAAAGCAAAAAAGTGCTATAATGTGTATTAGCAC
>CAKSIR010000137.1 GCA_934462775.1 uncultured Ruminiclostridium sp. | reverse complement strand
CGGGGCTGTATGTTCTTATTTGGCTTTTATCCGTAGCTTATCAGCTTTTGGTGAAATTTATCCTAAGCGATACCTCAAAGACATCCTCGCCTGTCGGAATTGTGACATTTCCGTTTGTGACTGTCAGCTTTTCGCTTTCGTATGACTTTGCATATCCGTCCATGAATATATCGGGGAGCGTTACGGTTTCACCTCTGTTCGTGTAAAGGGTATAATGCGTTTCCGGATTGCCGTCAACATACACTTCTACGCCGAGCATAACCATAGTGTCATCGTTCTTGGCGAATCTTCCACAGAAGTAAACATCTCTGTCGGGCATTGTGTATCTGCCTTCCTTATTAACAAGAGAAACGTCCGTGCATATCCACGTTTCGTTGAACAGATAGCCTTCCTTGCGTGGCGGGTCGATATAAGCGAACATTTCCTTGCCTGCAGGGACATCGGTGATAGTCATATACGGCGTAGCCTCGCCCTCTATCATATAGTAGACGTTGTAGGTTGCCGTTGTGTAAACGCACTCAACGCTTACATCATTATGAGGCATCGTAAACTTGTATTCGCCGCTTTCCTCAAAGATAGCAACATCGTCAGACTTCCAGTAGTAAGTATAGCCGCTCTTTTTGGGAGGTTCGGGGAGCGTTACCGTACTCATATACTGTGCTTTCATCGGGCTGTCTGAGCTTGTTTTACCGTCAACCGTCATATTGACATTGTAGAACTTGGGCGATGAGGTCGCCTTGAATGTAACATCGTGAGCAGGCATTACAAACTTACCATCTGTTACAGTGATACCGTCTGCCGACCATTCGGTCACATCGTAATAATCCTTTTCGGGCTTTGCGATAAGGGTTATAGTATCGCCTATCTTGCCGACCTCCTTTGTGCCGTATACCATACCGTCAAATTCGTAAGATATATAGCACTTTGCGGTCGTACCTATTGCAGTAAGCGTTGACGCAGGCATCGTGTCGGGCTGTCCGGATAATGCACCCTCAGTGCCGTACCACGACCAGCCGCCGAAGATATATCCGTCAGCTTCTTCGGGTGCGCCGAATATCGGGAGAGCGTCGCCGTAGTGATAGGTCACTCTTTTTATCGTATTACTATCGAGGACAAAGGTTATCGTGTATTCCTTGTATGCACCGTTTTTCCATACCGCTGTCAATGTCGTATCCTTTTTCAGCGTTATTATATCGTCAGCGCCGTAGATATTTCCGTCCTGGTCCTTCCAGCCGTCGAAGATATAATCTCTCAGGTCGTCCGTCTTTGACGCTTCAGCCATATCCGACAGCTTGATTTGAGTACCGTAATCCGCCGTGCGTTCATCGCTTCCTGTCAGCTTACCGCCGTTTGCATCAAGCTTTAATGTGTGCTTGTGAACATTCTTCTGCCAGTTGCCGAAGACTATCTCAAGCGTCAGACCGTCCTCGGACGCTTTGCTTGATGAGCCCTTGAACACGAGAGTATATCCCTCGCCCTCAACATCGGCAGGAGTATAATTGTTGTACTTTTCAACAAATGCGAGATAAGCATCATATCCGCCGCTGAATTTGTCGGTCTTTTCTCCGTTCAGAAGTACACCGTACGGTGTGGATACATTTACCGTATAGGTCTTGGGTGTAGCTTGATAGATCGCTGTCAGCGTTGTCGAATAATCGAGCTTAACCTTCTGACCTAAGGCATATATCTCGCCTGTAGTGCTGTCCTTCCAGCCTGTAGGCTGATAATCGTTGTACTTATCGGCATCCTTAGTTGCCCAGCGTGAAATTTCTACCTCGTATTTATCCTGACTGTAGCTCTTGAATTCTTTGCTTTCTTCAAATATCAGTCTGCCGTCGCCTGCATCCAGCTTAATTGTAACATTACGTCTGAATCTCGGACGGAGTATAATACTCTTGTGAATGAGCGTCTTATCGGGTATAAACTCGTTGAGGTAAGCATCACCATATACATCACTCAGATATACATCGCTCCAGTCGATGAACTGAATTGTTGTACCCTCCTGCCGGTTGAGCTTGCTCCAAGCCTCGTCAAATACCGACTGAGGCACCTGTGAGCCGCCCTCTATTTTCAGCGTCTTATATGTCTTGAATTCACGGGCAACATCATCGTAATACTGTATCTCAACATCGTATATTCCTGCCTCGTAAACCGCATCATACGTTACATTCTCATATACATAAGGCAAATTCTCCGAATATACGGTATCAGCATCGTATACGGTTTTACCGCCGTCAGGGGTGTAGCCTATGAATTTCTTACCGTAAGGCCAGCTTGAAAGGAAAAATTCCGGTCTTGTGCCGTAAGGTGTCTTTACGGTTGTAGACTTCTTATTGCCGTTATAATCATAATAATTGTACGTTACGTTCATCAGCGCTCTGTCGTAATTTGCACTGAAGTGAAGTGCAACCTTCTGATAGTCGCTGTGATGATTGAAATAGAAGTTTTCGGAAGCGGCTCTCTGGGTGTTGCCCGTAACCTTGTAAAGCGGTTGGTCTGTCGGCTGACCGCTTGTATAGTAATCCTTGCGGCATCCGGAGTCTATCGCTCTGAGCTTATTTCCGGCATACTTATACATCTTTTCAAAACCGAACGGTACTCCGTAGGTTGCGTGCCAGGAGCTTAGCTTCATATACTCGTCACTTGCGTTATCGGGAACTTTAGGAACATCGCCGGCATTTACCGCCCAAAGTTCTACTACCCATTCTTTGTTTACGGTGTCGTAATACTCTATTTCCGTAAGAGTCTGCGCTCTTGTTGCGGTGTATACTATTTCGTAGTTATCGTGGTCAACAGCTATAAAGTACGGATCTTTATCCTTCCACTTGCAGTCAATGTACATCCAGCTGTCCGGAGCGTTATTTGTGTTGTAAGAGCCTGCAAGACTGCCCGCAGGTACTTTTCTTGTTTCAACAAGAGTTTTAACTCCGTCAACCTCTCTGTAGAAATTGACTGTGAATATCTTGCCTACGTCCTCTTCCTTAACTCTCGACTCATCGTACCAGATAACCTTTACCGACTTTGTAAGGCTCATTTCGGGGTCGGCGGTCTTTGTAAATTGCAGTGACGTGCCTGTATAGTGTATCTGACCGACACCTTCGGCCATACTGTTTTTATAGAAGCCTGACATGGTGTATGGCTGCTCGTAACGGATAAATTTGCCTCTCCTGTCATAGAGCATTCTGAAGCCTTCGCCCGAAACATTCATCGACAGCTTGCTCCACGGTACAGACGCATTGTAATTTATCACGCCTGTTGTAATATCAAGCGTCTGTGCGGACACTGCCGGAAGATCATTCACATTGACCTCTCCCCAGTAAGTGCCGTTTGAGCTGAATAATATCGGAGTTGTCACGTCGTTAAGGCATATAACAAGGTCTTTATCGCCCATTGAGAACAGCGGCCACTTGATTTCGGGTATCAGCGGTGCTTCAAGCCGCAATTTGAATACCTTTGATTCTGCGACAAGATTTACTTCGAGATAAATTCCCGCTTCAAGATAGAATCCGCCCGTAAGCGTCCTATATACCGTACTGTATCGGTGATCCGGTTTGACGACGTGATATTTTGCCAGACCGTATATATCGAGATATGCGCCTACCTGAACCTCAACGCCGACCTCGCCCAGTCGCCTTAAACCCGTGAACGATACGGTAAGCTGTCCGGATACGCCCATCTTGACGCCGACGTATCCGAATACAGTAAGATCAAAGCTGTACCTGTCGCCCTCGATAAGCTTGTTTTTGTACATACTGAACTCTTTATCCTTTGAGTTGCCGTGCGTACCTACCTGCGTTGCGTCAAGTATCGAGAACTTACTTCCTATACCGCCTGCGAAGCTCATCTTTACAACAAGGCTAAGTTCAAAGTTAAGCTGGAACAGCGACAGCGGTTTAAATGCCGTGAAGAACGGTATACGGCATATTTCTATCTCTCCGCCCTTCTTGTTAAGCATATCCTTGACATCCTTTACAAGACCTGCGGTATCGTTCTTCTCATCACTGCCAAGCATCTTTGCGACTTCGCTCGTGATATTCCTGTAGCTGTTTGCGCCTACCGAGCAGACAAGAACTTTAAGTTCAATATCCGTCTGCGTATAGATATTAGCCGCATAGTTGAATTCAAGTTCAGGCAGCTCAAACCACTTGAATTCAAATGAATTATAGCCCTGGAATGAAACATTAAGATATTCGCTTACTGTAAATGTTGCATCTACCTTGAGTTTTTTCTTAATGGTAGTCTTATAATTCAGTTCGAATGTAATGACCGACCAGTAATCCGGATTAACGGTAGTAAAGTTATCATTTTCTGCTTCACCGACCTTTACGGATACGGAAAGACCGATAGCAAGACTTGCGGCGATGCTCTTGAGCGTATCCTCTTTAGGACGTGAATAGTCCGAGAAATCCTTTAATCTGTCATCGTCCGAAGCGGCATAAGCAGTGGCGGTTACTGTATCGCTAACAAGCGCCTCGCCCTCCATTATCTCGTTTACGGTTTCATCCTCGGCAAGCAGTGCCGCAAGCACAAGGTTCAGCTGCTGTACGCCCTCGCTGTTCTTTACTTCTTCCGCTAACGCCTCGGTGTCGATCTGCTCCTCAAGGAACTTGTTTTTTGCAGGCTCGACAAAATAAACATCGACATTGTCATAAACATCTTCCGCTTCGCAATCGGCTGTCTGAATGTAGTAAATGTTTCTGTCCTTTATTGTATCTGTAATTTTTACAAACAGGCAGTCTTCGGTAAAATTCTTTGTGCCGTTGTCAATGCAAAGCACATCGCCCACAGCAAGAGAATTTTCTTCAAAATAATCTGCCTGAACCATATACTCATCGGTTTTATCCGTAGCGAACAGCTTGGCTTTGTCGAGATACTTGATATTGTCCCTGACCTCGATTATATTAGTCTGCTCTTTGTATATCTTGAATGTATACTCGTTGACCGTATCGTCAATACCCTTGAACGTTACACCCTCGCCTGCTGTCATACGGTACATACAGCCGGCTGTGTATGCGGTTTCGGGAACGAGTGTATATTCATCCTTCTCGTTTGATGTTACAACGAAATTTTTCGGAGTATCGCCCGTATACGCAAATAAGGTGATATACTGCCATACATTATCTGCCGTTATTTCTTTGTCACATATAAGCGTGATCGGCTGATATTCCGCACAGTCCTCCACATAGTAGGTGGTTCTCACACCCGATTGGAAATCATCGGCAGAATCCACAAATGAGGCATATACGGTCATATCCTCGTTTACCGGAGTATTGGTGAAAAATTCAGTCGTGAGTGCCGTATCGGTAAACCAGCCCATAAATGCCTTGCCAGCACCGAAGGACTCGGGAAGTCTGCTTATCGTTTCACCTTTTTTAACGGTTATCGGAGCTACGGGCGTACCGTCGCCCGCATCAAAGGTCACTGTGACCTCATCTTCTTCCGAGGGCTTATTCTCGTTATATGTAATATCTGCGGTTATCGTCTTTTTA
>CAKSIR010000136.1 GCA_934462775.1 uncultured Ruminiclostridium sp. | reverse complement strand
GCGCCTTAGGGCGTTGCCCTAAGTACCCACAACCTTTTGAAAAAGGTGGACGAAAACTTTAAATTTGGCTTTTTCGACAGTCTGAGCGGTCTGTTTCCACAGACCGCCTTTTTATATATACTTCGTCTTTATCCGCTCTAACTTCTGCCCGATAACCTTTCCGAGCAGCAAGAGAAAAACCACGTTGGACGCCGCATACGCCAGCGTGTACGGAATCGCCGTCACCAATGCCGCCAAATAGCGGTCAATGTTAAACACTCCGTCAAACCACATTACTCCCCACACGTCCATAAACAGAGAATAGACCACTCCCGCAATCACTCCATATACGCAGAGTATAATTTTGCTGCGTTTTAACGGATTTGCAAGCAGTCCCGCCGCAATGCCGATAGTTCCCCAAATGAACATCTGAAAAGGCGTCCAAGGACCCTGCCCGAAATAGAAGTTGGAGATGAAAGCCGACAGCGCGCCTGTTACAAAGCCCGCCTCGCCGCCAAGGTACATGGCAGTAATTATCACAATAGCGGAAACCGGCTTAAAGCCTGGAACAGCCGCAAAAACGAACCGCCCCAGAACGGACAGCGCCGTCATTACCGCAATAACCACAAGCTCCGTAGTTTTGTGGGCGCGCCTTTCAAAGCTCATGAACAGCGGAATCAGAGCAAGCGCAGCCACCGCCAGTGACACAAAGGCGTACTGTCTGTCCTCGAAAACCGTTATTCCAAGCACAATTGCGGCGGGAATAAGCAGAAACCAAATTCCGTATCTGATAATGTTCTTAGCCATTCTTTTCTCCGTTCAGCCGAATCAGCTCAGCCGCCTGTCCGCAGGTGACAGCGTTGTCGTAAAATCCTCTTGTAATGCGGTTTGCGGCGGTTGTGTAGTAGTTGTTTCCGCTGAAAAAGCCGCAGGCGCTGTCCTCGCAGATAATCTCGCCGTCAAAGAACATGGCGCAGCGGTCGGAAATTTCCCCCGCAAATTCAACGTCGTGAGAAACGATAACCACTGTCACGCCCTCCCTTTTCAGCCCGCGGATTATGCCCGAAAGGCTGTTTTTCGCGAATGCGTCAATGCCCTTTGTAGGCTCGTCCATCAGCAGGATTTTCGGCTTTGACATAAGGCATTTCGCAATGGCGCACTTTTGCTGTTCGCCGCCGCTGAGGTCGTATGGGTGACGATTGAGCAGATGAGCAATTTCCAGCTTTTCAACCGTTCCGTCAATGATTTCGCGGCTTTCCTTTTCGTCATAGCCGCAGATTTTGCATATATCCCCGAAGTCCTCCCTGACGCTGTTTTTGAGGAAAATCCCCGCAGGATTCTGCGGCAAAAAGGAAATTCCACGGCGGTAAAGGGAGCTGCCGTACTCCGAGGTTTTTTTGCCGAAAATACGGACGGTGCCGCTGTAATGCTTCCTCAGCGCAGCCATAACGTTAAGGGTGGTGGTTTTTCCCGAGCCGTTGCCGCCGAGTATGGTGTAAATCTCGCCTTTGCCGATTTTCAGCGTAACTCCGCGGAGAATGTCCTCCCCCTTGCGCTCGTATCTGAACCGCACGTCCTTCATTTCAACGGCGGCTTCGCCGCTTACAGCCGCCTTTTCGGACGGCAGCGAGCGTATCTCGTTCCCTGCGTTTTTTTCAAGATAATTCCTGCCCTCCTTTACGGTAAGGGGACAGTCGCCTTTACCGCCGCTCATGGCGTAAATCCGCACTGCGCTCGGCATTGAGCAAAGCATAGGGTGAGAGCTGTCAAGCCCCTGCGAAACCTCCCGCGGCGTTCCGTCAGCGATTATCCTGCCGTTTTCCATAACAATCGCCCTATCGCAAATCGGGAAAAGCTCCTCAAGGCGATGCTCCGCAATGACAATGGCAGTGCCGAACTCCCTGTTAATCTTGCTCAGGGTGGAGATAAATTCGGCGGCTGCAATCGGGTCAAGCTGCGACGTAGGCTCGTCCAGCAGCAGCACTCTCGGCGACATCGCCATTACCGCCGCAAGGCTCAGAAGCTGCTTCTGTCCCCCCGAAAGGAAGGCGGTTTCGCTTCTGAACAGCTTTTCCATGCCGAAAAAAGACGCAGTTTCACTGACGCGGCGGCGGATATAGTTGCGGTCGGCTCCAAGGCTTTCCAAGCCGAAGCTAAGCTCGTGCCACACGCGGTCGGTGACGATCTGGCTTTCGGGATCCTGTAACACAAAGCCTATTTCCGCCGCTGAAGTCCGCTCGTCAAGGGCAAACAGCTCCTTTCCGCAGTAGAGAATTTTCCCGCCAAGCTCTCCCTTTGGGCGCAGCTCGTTTTTGAGCAGCCTCATAAGAGTGGTTTTTCCGCAGCCCGACTGACCGCACAGCACCGTGAACTCTCCCTCGTTTATGTCAAGAGAAACGCCCTCAAGGACAGGTTTTTCCTGCAAGGGATAGGAAAAAGTCAGATTTTCGATATTAAAAAGCGCCATTTTATGTTCTCCTTGACTTGAATGAGGAAAGGCAGCAGTGCAATTGCTCCGAACGAAACATAGCCCGCAGCCGCCCCCGTATCGGTCGGTATCTCTCTTATGCGCGGATAGAAGCTGAAATCAAGGCTGCCGTTGGCGGCAGCAGCTATAACCACAACGCACAGTGCAGCAAGCACTGCTCCTACCGCTATATCCTGTGCTCTCGCCTTGAACAGCGAAAAGCTTGTCCTGCCTTTAAGACCGTAGCCCCTCGCCTTCATGGACATTCCCGTTACAACCGCGTTTTCCAGCGAGCGGCTTACCATTGCGGAGAAAACGCTCAATCCGCCCGCAATCTTGTCGGCAATTCCGTTTCCCGAATACATTCCCATGGCTTTCTGAGTCATGCTGATTTGCTTAATCTGCCGCTTGAAAAGCGGTACAAACCGCAGCGCCATGCTGAGAATCAGCGACAGGGACGGAATTACCCGCCCGAAAAGGTATATAACCTTGTCGCTCGTCATAAGATGAGTAAGGCTTTTGCACCAAAGCATTACCCCCGCAAGCATGATTCCGCCGCAAAAACCGTAGGCGAGCGCCTCAAGGGTAACTGCGTTGCCGTTCATGAAAAACAGCGGAGTTGCGCCGTTATGGACAAAAATCGGATTTGAAATCCCCACGGCGGCAATAACAATCAGGTAAAACACAGCGGTGCGGAAATTCTGCCGCGCCGTTTCGGTAATCAGCAGGAACAGCCCCGCGCCAATCAGCGCTTCAAGCTGAATTACGGGGTTTGAGATGAACATTGCGAACAGCAGCACCGCCGCAAAATAAAAGAAAAGCAAAAGCGGATGAAAATTCTTCAACTTATTCCTCCGCCTCCATGTAGTAATTATCTCCCACATCTCTGCCCAAATCGCAGGTGTAGACCCATTCCACCGTATCTCCGTCGGCAAGGACATAATCCGCGCAGTTTACGCTTGGGAAAATGCCGTTTACCTTGTACATCCAGCCCGAAAGCTCCCCGCAGGAAAATTCGTACAGGTAGTTTATGCCCATTACATAGCCGTTTTCCTTATGCTCGAACTGGATTTTGTTGTATCTGACCGCACGCTCAAGGACGTCGTAAACCGTGTCGTTTTCGCGGAGAACGTACTCCGTTCGGGGCAGTATCTCCCCATTGCCAACGTATTCCTCCAGTCCCTTTTCAAGGCGGTCGGTGTTGTCTAAAATTGTCGAGCAGTCAATGCTCAGATAAACCGTCTGACTTTCGGGAGTAATGTCCTCTAAATGTTCAAGGTAGTAGTCGTCAACGGATTGGTAATTCACACCGCAGATAAGCCATGCGGACAGCGCCCCCGCTGCGATAATCGCGCCCGCGTTAAGGGCAAGGCTGCGCTTGCCGAGGTGCTTTCGGCGGTTTCTCACAATGACAAACGCCAGCGCCGCTAACAGTACAACGCTTACCGCCGCCCCAATCACAGGGCGGAAATCAGCGCCGTTTTCAGCCGATTCGGCAGCTGTAATCTCAGCTTCAGCAGAAATCGGCTGCTCGGCTGCTTCAGTTGTTGCCTGCGGCTGTTCATCGGGCGCGGACGTTTCGGCTGTTTCGGTGAAGCCGTAAAGCCGCCTGCCCTTTTCCGCAAGCTGAATTGCCGTAAGAGCGAACACCGCCTGCTGCGTTGCAAGCTCCGAGCCTTTTTCGTCGCCGAGCAAATGGGTAAAGCTGCCGTCCTCCCGCTGATAGGCAAGGAGCGCGTCAAGAGCGCTGTTTTCCTTTACAAAGCGGCTGTCGTCAAGGCTGATTCCGAGAGCGCAGAGAGCAAGTATCGCCTGAGAGGTGCTTTCCGAGTTTTCATAGCCCCAGCTTGAATAGCCGCCGTCCTCAAGCTGAATTTCGCTGAGGCAGCCAACGGCTCTTTCGATTGCCGCCGTCACGTTCTCATAGCCTTCCTTATTATAATAGGGAGCGAGCGCCTGCAGCGCCATGGCGGTAACGTCAGGGTCGGTCTTTGTTCCCGACATGACAAAGCCGCCGTCCTCAAGCTGCTTCGCCAGTATTTCGCCTATTATTTTGCCGCGGGTGTTCACTGCGTTTTCGGGCGGCTCGCAGCTTCCGCTGTCCAGTGCGTGAAGCGCCCATATCCAACCGTTTATGCCCTGTCTGCCCGGGTTTTCAAGGTCGAAAATACGGTCCTGCACCAGGTCGATTCCGCCAATGTCGCGTGGATTTCCGCCGCAGGCGTTTATAGCAAGAATCATGCGGTAGTATTCCGACGCGCGGAGGTTGTTTTCACTGCCGTCGGCGTATTTCTTTGCAAGATAGCCGCTTACCGCCGTGAGATAGCCGTCATAGTTGTCCTCAAGGTCAAGTCCTCTGAGGGCGATCTGATACCAGTCCCCTACCGATGTTCCCGCGTTTTCAAGGTACTTTTCGTTCAGCAGCGGCTCGCTGGCGTCCGCGCCGTACTGCGCCTTTTCCCATGCTATTGCGTTCATCGCCGCCGAAAGTGCAGTTTCATCGGCAAAAACACTGCTTTCCGCCGACAAAATAAATATAGTCATAAATGCGGCAAAAACCGCTGAGATTTTCTTCATTGCAATTCCTTTGCTTTGTCAGATTTTTTGCGTACCAAGTTAAAGTGTAGCATTAAAGCAAAGGTTTGTCAATAGCGGTAAAGCCGCACTATAAACCGCCCTGAATTTACTTTTTATCGGATAAAACGCCGAATTGAATCGGAAAACATATAATTCGGTTGGGAAATGTTGACTTTTAAATACTTTAGTGCTATAATGTGAAAAAAACTATATGAGGTGAATTAGATGTTTTGTAGTAATTGCGGACATAAAATCCCCGACAATTCAAACGTATGCCCTGACTGCGGCACTTGGCTGAAAAAGCCTGCTCCTGCCGCACAGAACGCTCCCTCCGCTCAGCCAACTCCTGCCGCTTCTCAGCCGACACAGCCGGCTCCGCAGGGAAATCCTGCTCCACAGCAGGCGCCGCAGAGCAATCCTGCTCCTGCCGCACAGGCCGCTCCTGCCGCTCCAAAGGGACCGAGCTTCTTCGAAAAGAACAAGAAAGCCCTTATCTTCGGCGGTATCGGAC
>CAKSIR010000135.1 GCA_934462775.1 uncultured Ruminiclostridium sp. | reverse complement strand
AGCGGTTTTAAGTTTGGTTGCGGGAGCAGGATTTGAACCTACGACCTTCGGGTTATGAGCCCGACGAGCTACCGAGCTGCTCCATCCCGCGATATACAATCTGCAAATACAGCAAAAACATTACTGAAAGTAAAAATCTTAACTGACTGCCTATATATAATACCACATACAGCGCATATTGTCAATACTTTTTTGAAAAATATTTCAATTTGGCGGGAAAAAGGCTGATTTGCAGGCGAAAAACGCTCATATTAAACAAATTCAGCCCCAAACCGCCCTTTTCCGCCCGGCCCCGCGCGGAAACGCTCAGCCGCAGCGCCGTCTGTATTCTCCCGGCGTCATGTTTTCGCACCGCCTGAACATTACCCCGAAGTAGCTTATGTCGCGGTAGCCCACCTCCTCGGCGATTTCGCCGATGGTTTTGTCGGTGGTAAGCAGCAGGCTTTTGGCGCTCTGTATCCGCTTTTTTGAGATGTACTCAACGGGACGCATATTGAGCTGCTTTTTGAAAACCCTGCAAAGGTGCTGGGGAGTAACGCCTGCAACCCTGCAAAGCTCCTCAAGCTCAATATCCTCTCGGTAATGCTCGTCGATGTAGTTCATTGCCATAACCAGCGGCGAGCCCTTTTCCTCCTGCTCGGCGGATTTTCCGAAGGCGGCGCGGTGGAACTCCAGTATGAAACTGTAAAGCATTCCCGAGGCGGCAAAATCACCAAAAATCCGGTCGGTTTTCATGGTTAGATAAATCTTTCGGAAAATCTCCTCCATACCGTCTATGCTGTTCAGCACAAACGCCTTCGCCGCGTCAAAGCCAAGCTTTTTAAGCACGGTGTCCGTTTCGTATCCGTCAAAGGCAATCCAGTGGGTTTCCCACAAATCGCCTATCGTATAGTATGAATGAGGGTATCTTGCAGGGAGGAAGAAACACATTCCGGGCAGAATGACCGTTTCCCTGCCGTCAATTACGACCCTGCCCTTTCCGCGGGTGCAGTAGATTATCTGATGAGTGGGATAGCCGTCCTCGCGCTCCACATCAAACTGCCAGTCGTTGAAGCCTATTCCGTAAACAAAAAAGGGCAGCTCACGCTCCGCACCGCCCATGGGATAAATCGAGTAATTCATGGCGCGCCTCCTCTGCAATGTTCATATTCTTATAATACCGCAAAAAAGTTCAAATGTCAAGATATTCATATTGTAACAATAAATCAAAATTATTATAGTGAATTTGCATAACTCATCTGCATTCCTCGCCTGCAAAACAGGTTCATTTTTTCACATTTGTTAAATATTTAAGGTTGACTGAAAACAGACAATCAAATACAATAGTGACAGAAGATTTGATTTGACGCGGAAAGGAAATCGATATGAAGAAGAAAAGAATTATCGCCGCAGCTTTGTCGGCAGTCATGCTGCTCAGCATAACCGCCTGCGGCTCGTCGGAAAGCGGAACGACCACCTCCGCAGCCACAACCGCCGACCCAAGACTTGCGGATATAACCGACGCAGTAAACACAGGCGCAGCCGACGATGTTATTAAGGCAGCCGACGAGGACGACATGACCCTTGTGTGGATGTCCCATTACGACATTAACCCGGGTCCCGAAAAGGAGCGAAGCGCAGAGCTTGCCCTCTTTGAGGACGAATACGGCGGAAAGGTAATCTACAAGGCGACCACATGGGAAAACCGCTTTGACGACCTTGCAACCTCTATTATCGCGGATAAGGCGCCCGATATGTTCCCTTACGAATGGCTTGCTTTCCCAAGCGGAGTTATGAAGGGACAGTATCAGCCTATCGACGAGCTGGTCGACTGGGAAAGCCCGCTGTGGAGCGACATGAAGCAGGCTGCCGACGGCTTTGTGTACAACGGCAAGCACTATGTTGCGCCGCTTTACGTTATTGAATCGCTGCTGCTCATCTATGACAAGACAGCCATTGAGGAGGACGGTCTTGAGGACCCCTACGAGCTGTATCAGAACGGCGAATGGGACTGGAACGCATGGCAGAGAGTAATGGAGGGCTATGTTGACGCAGGAGAGGGCAGATTAGGCTGCATCAACGCTTTCGGCCGCTCAATCATAATGTCCACAGGTGAAACGTTTGTTACATACGACGGTGAAAAGTTCACAAACAATTTGAAGAGCGCAAACATTCAGCGCGCCCAGGAGTTCCTCGGCAACCTTGCAAAGCAGGGACTTACAGGCAACGGCGAATACATGAACGCAGGCTCCGCGTTCCTCAACGGAAACATTCTGTTCTACGGCAGCGGCAGATGGGACATCAAGCAGTCAATCAGAGCGCTGGCAAAGGCTGACCACGAGGCGTTCGTTGTGCCTATGCCAAAGGACCCGCAGAGCGACAAGCTTTACGTTGCCGAAAACTTACAGGCGACAATGTGGGTAACAGGCTCAACAAAGGCTGCCGCCATGAAGGCTTATCTCGAAGCAAACAGACGCGTTCAGACCGAACCCGAATACATTCAGCAGAGCAAGGAAACTACTCTGAAAAACGAAATGTGGACAGAGGAAATCTACGACGCGGTTCAGGATATATGCAGCTCGAAGTTCGACAAGGTGTTCGACTACGGCTACGGTCTAAGCGATGAAATGAGCGAGCTTACCGAAACAATGTACAACGTATGCTGCTTTGAAAACGACCAGAACACAGGCTGGGCAAATATCAGAGATACCAACAACGGACTTGTTGATTCACTGGTTGAGTCGGTCAACTCAAGATGGTAATCCCTTACTCCATACAACGGCGGGAGCACTGCGAAAGCGGTGTTCCTGTCTGCTTTAATTACAACGAAACCCGAAAGGACGCCCTATGATTAAATCAATCAGCCTTGCAGGCGAATACAAGCTGCACCTTGACGAACACAACGGCTCGTCGATACCTCGGAAATACGAGGACAGCATCGTGCTGCCCGACACTCTTTCCCACGCGGGAAAAGCTCCCTACAACCCCAACCGCGACACAGGCTACCTGACCGACACCCACCCGTTCAGCGGCTATGCGTGGTTTTCAAGGGAAATCGAGGTTACGGAGGACTGGTCGGACAAGAACGTGTTTCTGTTCCTTGAGCGCACGAGAATAAGCATTGTCTACATTGACGGCAAGGAAGCAGGCTCCCAGAACAGCCTCTGCGCTCCCCACCGCTACAATGTCGGAATGTGGCTCACCAAGGGCAAGCATGAGCTGACCATCTGCGTTGACAATGTGAACTACATCACAAAGGGCGGCCACATGACCAGCCCCGACACGCAGACGAACTGGTCGGGTATCCTGGGCAGAATGGAGCTTCAGATTTTCCCGAGGGTATTTATATCCGACGTTCGGGTAATTACCGAAAACGGCGGCAGAATTGCGGTTTCGGGCAAGGTTACAGGCTCCCCCCGCGGAACGCTGAGCGCTGCGATTACCGCCCCGGACGGAACCCCCGACAATACAGCCGAAATCAGATACAGCGAGGGCTGCTTCGCCGCAGTGATTGATGTAAAGTCAAAGCTGCCGTGGGACGAATTTGACCGCAACATCTACACCCTGACCCTTACCCTCGGCGAGGACGTTTACACTGTCACCTTCGGTCTTTGCCGCTTTTCAAGCAAAAAGAGAAAGCTCCTTGTAAACGGCAGCGAAACCTTTCTCCGCGGCAAGCATGACGGACTTATTTTCCCGCTTACAGGCTATGCGCCCTGCGATGTGAACGAATGGGCTGAGCGCCTTTCAATCGCCAAAAGCTACGGCATAAACCACTACCGTTTCCACACCTGCTGCCCGCCTGACGAGGCGTTTACCGCAGCGGATATGGTGGGAATTTACTTTGAACCCGAGCTGCCCTTTTGGGGAACCATTGCCGCCAAAGGCGAGGAGGGCTATAACGAAAGCGAGCAGGAATACCTTGTTGCCGAGGGCAGACGCATAATCGCCGAGTTCTCCCACCACCCGTCCTTTGTTATGATGTCCCTTGGGAACGAGCTTTGGGGCAGCCGTCGGCGCCTTGGAGAAATAATCAGCATTCTCAAGGCGGAAAACCCGTCAATCTTCTTCACAAGCGGCTCAAGCAACTTCCAGTTCTGCCCTGCCGAAATCCCCGAGGAGGATTATTTCGTAGGCGTCCGCTTTACAAGCGACCGTCTTTTCCGCGGCTCTTACGCCACCTGCGACGCGCCTCTCGGCCATATTCAGACTGACGCGCCAAACACAAGCCACAACTACAACAGTATTATCTCGGGCAAAACCGCTTCCGCCTCCAACAGCGGCGGCTCGATACAAATTCAGTACGGCACGGGAGTAAAAACCGTTTCCGCAGACGGCGGCGACGGCTATGTGCCTTACAAGCCCGTTATTTCCCACGAGGTGGGACAGTACGACTTCTTCCCCGATTTTGACGAGTACAAGCTGTACACCGGTCCGCTTCAGCCGCGCTACCTTGACGAATTCAGAGAAACTCTCGAAAAGCGCGGACTTTTCGGACAGTGGAAGGATTTTTTCTACGCGGTGGGAATGCACTGCACCGACTGCTACAAGCGCGAAATCGAAGCATTCATGCGCACGAAGGAGCTTAGCGGCTTCCAGATGCTCGACCTACAGGACTTTAACGGGCAGGGAGTTTCCCTTGTCGGTATCCTCAACGCTTTCATGCAGTCCAAGGGCTTTATCTCTCCCGAAAAGTGGCGCGGTTTCTGCGACAGCACCGTACTTCTTGCGGAAATGAGCAAGCTGGTTTATTCCTCCGATGAAGCTCTTGAAATAGGCTTCCTGCTCAGCTCATACGGCAAAAACCGCGTTGAGAGCGGCAAAATGACCTATCGCCTTGAAAGCGCTGAAATCAACAGGTCGGGCGAAATTGAGTTTACAAGCTCCGACGAGCGCCTTACAAAAATCGGCAGCAGAAAAATCGACCTCAGCGCCGTTACAAAGCCGCAAAAGGCGGTTCTCACTCTTGAGCTGGGCAATGTGAAAAATCAATACGTCCTGTGGCTGTATCCGCAAAGCGACGTTGTTATTACCGAAAACGGCATGGCATACGGCGGCAGCTACGTTCGCTTCGCCCGCACAATTGACGCTGCCAAGCAGATTATCGCCCGCGGGGAAAAGGCAATTGTAATTTCCGACGGCAGCAATTCCATTGCAAACACCTACTGCGCCGACTTCTGGAACTACCATATGTTCAGGATTATCTCCGAGAGCATGAACAAGCCCGTTGCGCCAGGAACAATGGGACTGCTTGTTCACGCTGACAGCCCGCTGCTTGCGGATTTCCCCTGCGAAAGATACTCAACCCCGCAGTGGTTTGAGCTGGTTATGCACAGCGCTGCGGACGTGCTGGACGACCGCCCCGACATCGTACCCGACGTGCAGGTGGTTGACAACACCGAAAGGTGCCACCGACTGGGTATGCTGTATCAGCGCGACGGAGTGACCGTCTGCACAGTAAGGCTGTGGGAGATTGCCGACAAGGCGGAAGCAAAACAATTTGCAAAATCCTTAATCAAGGCTGCCAAGGCTGCGCCTTGACCAGACTGCGTCTGGAGGCTATACCGAGCTTCGCTCGGACTATAATTAAACACTTTGTTTGCTGAAAGGGAGCGGTTGCTCCCTTTTTTGTTTT
>CAKSIR010000134.1 GCA_934462775.1 uncultured Ruminiclostridium sp. | reverse complement strand
GCGCATTCGGCACAAAGGACGCAGAGGGCGCTGATTACAGAGCCTGCGCTGCTTACGGTGCTTTATACAAATAAAAAGAGAGCCGATGAAAATTCATCGGCTCTTCTTTTTTCTGACTGAATAATACTTGTCGGCGACAGTCTTTTTCAGTCTTGGCATGAACGTTTTATCCTGTAGTGCGTTGTTGATTGCCGCTCCCAAAAACAGAATGTACATACAGAAATACAGCCACAAAAGCAGCAGCACAACGGTGGTAAGACTGCCGTAAATATACGAGTAATTTGCAAGGTGGTCAATGTAAAACGAGTACAGCGCCGAGAAAACTAACCAGCCGAGGGACGAAAAAACCGCGCCGGGCAGCTCGTTTACAAAGCGAGTTTTCCGTTCGGGAATAACCGTATAGATGAACATGAAGAACAGAATCAGCATACAAAGACCGATAAGCCAGCGCACCGTAAGCGTAACGCCCGACATTTCGTCAAGCTGCGGGATAAGCTCAATAAGCCAGTTGTTTATAGTTGAGCCGAATACGAGAAGCCCGAGCGTTGCAATAAGAATTATCAATGTAACCACAGTGTACAGGACGGTGGTAAGTCTGAGCTTTACATAGCCTCTTTTTTCATCGACGGAGTAGACTGAGTTAAGTCCCCGTATGATTGACAAAAATCCCTTTGACGCTGACCACAGAGCAGTGATTGAGGAAATCGAGATAATTGAAATGCTGGATTTTGCCACAATTTCCTTAATAACGTTCATCACAAACTCGTTGAGGGTAGGGGAAAGAAAATCCACCGTATATTCCTGAAACTGTTCAAGAGTGAACGGCATGAACTGAATAAGAGAGAAAAGCAGCATTATAAAAGGGAAAAATGATATAATTAAAAACAATGCCGCCTGACCTGCAAACGCACTGATACAGCTGTCGCGCAGTCTTTTGGCAAAGCCTTTGCAGAGTATGAAAACTGTTATAATAAATGCCTTGAATTTACTCATTCTCGTCCCTCGAAAAATGTTAAACTTAAGTAAGCGCTGATTAAATCTGTACTTCCCTAATTTTATCAACTTTTGCATTATTTGTCAATTCGTATTATCGCAGAAATATTACGCAAAATAATCGGGAAATACGTTTTAATGCAAAAGGAGCGTTTTATGCAGATTCTTAATGTAATACTATCGACGCTGGGTTCAATAATCGTTCTGTTTATTCTTACCAAGCTGATGGGAAATAAGCAGATGTCACAGCTGAGTATGTTCGACTATATAAATGGTATAACCATAGGCTCGATTGCCGCTGAAATGGCAACCTCGCTTGAAAACGACTTCTGGCTGCCGCTTGTTGCAATGGTGCTGTATGCGTTTTCTGCGTTTACCATATCCGTTGCCACCTGCAAGTCCATGCGGCTGAGAAAAATCCTTTCGGGAAAGCCGCTTATTATTTTTCATAACGGCAGATTCAATCAGAAAAACCTGTTCAAGGCAAAGCTTGATATAAACGAATTTCTGATGATTTGCCGCAATAACGGCTACTTCAATCTTGCTGATATTTACACTGCTATGCTTGAACCGAACGGCAAGTTCAGCTTTATCCCCGCTGCAAGAAAAAGACCGACCACTGCCGAGGACCTGAACCTGTTTCCGTCCCAGGAGGACGTACTTGTTAATGTTATCATTGACGGCGTTGTAATGGAGAAGAACCTGCATTTTACAGGCAACAACAGAATATGGCTGCAAAACCAGCTGAATGCGCAGGGCTTTAATGACGTAACGGAAATTTCTCTTGCCACCTGCGATACCGACAACAGCCTCAGCGTGTATCGAAGGATAGAAAAAGAAAATACAAAAGATGTTACTGAATAAATTTCAAAAAACTATTGACATAAGTCCTTATATAACGTATATTTAAAGTTGGTGTTTTTTCAAATTGTCGAAAAATATCGTTAGGTGTTGAGAAAGGAAAATGTTAATGGAAAATATTGTTAGTCTGAAAAATATTGTCGTTGATTTTGAGGACGGCGACCGTATCTTAAAAAATATCAGTCTTGACATAAAGGATAAGGAGTTCGTAACGCTGCTTGGTCCCTCAGGCTGCGGCAAAACTACAACGCTGCGTATCATAGCAGGATTTCTTAACCCAACAAGCGGCGATATTCTTTTCGAGGGCAAGAGAATAAACGACCTTCCGCCTCATAAGCGCAATGTCAATACGGTTTTTCAGCGCTATGCGCTTTTTCCGCATCTTAACGTGTATGAAAATATCGCTTTCGGGCTGCGCGTAAAAAAGTTGCCTGAAAAGGAAATAGTCAAGCGCGTAGGCGAAATGCTGGAGCTTGTAAATCTTATGGGCTACGAAAAGCGCTCAATAAATCGTCTTTCAGGCGGTCAGCAGCAGCGCGTCGCCATTGCAAGAGCGCTTGTAAACCACCCTAAGGTGCTTCTTCTTGACGAGCCGCTCGGTGCTCTTGACTTAAAGCTGCGCAAGGAAATGCAGACCGAGCTGAGAAAAATTCAGCAGGCACTGGAGCTTACGTTCGTATATGTTACTCACGACCAGGAAGAGGCTCTTACAATGAGCGATACGGTAGTCGTTATGAACAACGGCTACATACAGCAGATAGGCTCTCCGACAGATATATACAACGAGCCTGTCAACGCCTTTGTTGCAGATTTCATAGGCGAAAGCAACATCATAAACGGCTGTATGCCCGAGGACTGCGTGGTTGAGTTTACAGGCAAGCGTTTTGCCTGCGTTGATAAGGGCTTTTCACCCAACGAAACTGTCGATGTAGTTATCCGTCCGGAGGATATTAAGATTATTTCCGCAGATAAGGCAAAAATCACAGGTATTGTTGAATCGGTTGTATTCAAGGGCGTTCACTATGAAATGATAGTTGACGGCGTTGACCACAAATGGATGATTCATTCAACGAAGTATGAGCCGGTGGGAACAATGATTGGTATGGCTTTTGATCCTGACGATATTCATATTATGAAGAAAACGGCAGAGAATGACGGAGGAAGGATAACAGATGAAGCTTAAAATTTTCTCCGCGCCTTATTTGGTGTGGATGGTGATATTTATTGCTGTTCCTCTGCTGATGGTTGCATACTTTGCCTTTACGACCGACGGCGGAGAGTTTACGCTTCAGAATATTTCTGACGTCGGGCAGTATGCGAATATTTTTGTACGCTCGATTTGGCTGGCTCTTATTGCAACGGTAATCTGCCTTGTGGTGGCTTACCCGATTTCGTTTATTTTATCGCGAATGGAAAAGCATAAGCAGGGTACGATGCTAATGCTGGTAATGCTTCCTATGTGGATGAACTTCCTGCTGAGAACTTACGCGTGGATGACGCTTCTCGGCAACAACGGCATTATCAACTACCTGTTCGGACTGGCGGGACTCGGACCGTTTAAGCTGATAAACACAGAGGGCGCAGTTGTGCTTGGAATGGTTTACAACTACCTGCCGTTTATGATTCTGCCGCTGTATTCCGTAATGGTGAAGATTGACAAAAGTGTAATTGAGGCGGCAACCGACCTTGGATGCAGCTCGTGGAAGGTGCTTTTCAAGGTTGTTGTTCCGCTCAGCCTGCCCGGTATCTGTTCGGGTATCACTATGGTGTTCGTTCCGGCAATCTCCACATTCATTATCTCAAGAATGTTGGGCGGCGGCTCAAACCTGCTTATAGGCGACCTCATTGAAATGCAGTTCCTCGGCAACTCCTATAACCCTCACCTTGGGGCGGCAATTTCACTGGTGCTTATGGTTATTATTCTGGTTATCATGACGGTTATGAATCAGTTCAGCCCTGACGACCAGGTGCTTATGTAAGGCGGTGGGATTATGAAAAAGCTTGGTAAAATCTACATGGCACTGGTTTTTTTGTTCCTTTATGTGCCGATTTTTGTACTTATCGTATTTTCATTCAACGAATCCAAAAGCCGTTCCGTTTTCACAGGCTTCACCTTTGACTGGTATGTGAAGCTGTTCAAAAATGAAATAATCATCTCCTCCCTTATGAACACGCTTATTATTGCCGTTATCGCAAGCATTGCGGCAACAGCTCTGGGAACTCTTGCTGCAATTGGCATAAACAGCATGAAAAAGCTGCCAAAGGCGGTGGTTATGAACATAACCAATATGCCTATTATCAATCCTGAAATTGTTACGGGCGTATCCTTAATGCTGCTGTTCGTATTCTTTGCGGCAAGAATGAACCTTGAATTCGGCTTTGTTACATTGCTCATTGCGCATATAACCTTCGATGTTCCGTATGTCATACTGAACATTATGCCTAAGTTCAAGCAGATGGATCCCCATTTGTACGAAGCGGCGCAGGATCTGGGATGCAGTCCGTTCAAGGCGTTTTGGAAAGTGGTTCTCCCCGAGATAATGCCGGGCGTTGTAAGCGGTTTTCTGATGGCGTTCACGTTCTCACTGGACGACTTCGTAATCAGCTACTTCACCAGCGGTTCGACGTCACAGACGCTGCCTATTACTATCTATTCAATGACAAGACGTAAGGTTTCGCCTGAAATAAACGCCCTTTCCACCATAATTTTCGTTGCAGTGCTTGTGGTTCTCATTGTCAAGAACATAATTGAGAACAAGCAGGCAAAGCGCGTTGCGTCATACAGGGGGGAATAAAATGAAAAAGAAATATTTATCCCTTTTGCTGTCGGCTGTGCTTATAACGGGAATTTTCAGCGGTTGTTCAGGGGACGGCGCAAATGCGAACGAAACAGACGAAGAAGAGGAATCCGAAGCGCAGACGTTATCTGTTGAGGATATGGATTACTACACCCGCTTTAAGGACGATAACATCTCTATAAACGTCTACAATTGGGGGGAATATATTTCCACCGGAGCAGAAGAGGGAACTCTCAACGTCAACGCCGAATTTACCAAGCTGACGGGCATAAAGGTCAACTACACCAACTATGCCACGAACGAGGAGCTTTACGCGAAGCTAAAGGGCGGCGGAGCGACCTACGATGTAATTATTCCCTCTGATTACATGATAAGCAAGATGATTAAGGAAAACATGGTGCAGAAGCTGAACTTTGACAATATTCCGAATTTCAGCTACATTATGGATAACTTCCGCAATCTTGCCTACGACCCTGAGAACGAGTATTCGGTTCCATATACATGGGGTACGGTGGGAATAATCTACAACAAGGACCTTGTTGACATTGACAAGAGCGAAATCGACTGGGATATTCTCTGGAACGAGGATTATCTCGACCAGATCCTTATGTTCGACAACCCGCGCGACGCGTTTGCAATTGCGGAAATAATGCTGGGTTATTCCATTAACACGGAAAATACTGATGAGCTTGCAGCTGCATCGGAAAAGCTGAAAGAGCAGAAACGCGTGGTTCAGGCTTACGTCATGGACGAAATTTTCGACAAAATGGGAGCGGGCGACGCATTGCTTGCGCCCTATTATGCAGGCGATGCGCTGACAATTCTTGAGGAAAACGAGGACCTTGACTTTGTTGTTCCAAAGAGCGGGACGAACCTGTTTATTGACGCAATGTGTATTCCGGTAGGAGCAAAGCAGAAGGAAGCGGCTGAAATGTACATCAATTTCATGTGCGAGCCTGATATTGCGTACGCTAATATCGACTATATCTGCTACTCAACGCCTCACAGCGCGGCTTTTGAAATGCTTGACGAGGAAACTCAGCAGAGTACGGTTTCGTATCCTGACGATGACTACATTGCAGCAAATACAACGGTTTTCGTCAACCTGTCTGACGAGGCAAGCCGTGAAATGCAGACGCTGTGGACTGAAATGAAGTCCGCTGAGGACGAAAACGCGAATACATGGATAGTACCTGTATTCCTGCTTGTCTGCATAGGAATAATTGTGTTTGTTCTTATCAGGCGGCATATAAAAAAGAAAAAGGATATATTCTAAAAAATACCGAAAGGCTTTAAACCCTTTCGGTATTTTCGTTACTTGATTGATTTTCCGTCGTGGAACGCCTTACCCACTATTTCGCCAAGCGCAACGTAATTGTTGTTGAACGGGTCGAATGTGATTGGCTGCGCCTTTGCAACGTCAACGTTTCCGTT